>JAFAPI010000025.1 GCA_019247195.1 Gammaproteobacteria bacterium | reverse complement strand
CACCTCCTCGAGCAGCGCCTCGGGCACCTCGCGGATGAAGCGCGAGGGCTGGCCGTAGCTGTCGATGCCGTGCAGGCGGCGCTGCTCGGCGTAGGTGAGATAGAGCACGCGCATGGCGCGCGTCATGCCCACATAACACAGGCGGCGCTCCTCCTCGAGCCCGTCGAGGTCATTGAGTGAGCGCTGGTGCGGGAACAGCCCCTCCTCCATGCCGCACAGGAACACCACCGGAAACTCCAGCCCCTTGGCGGTGTGCAGCGTCATCATCTGTACGCAGTCTTCCCACGCCTCCGCCTGTCCCTCGCCGGACTCGAGCGCGGCATGGGCGAGGAAGGCCTCGAGCGCCGGCAGCTCGCTCGCCTCGGGGGTGAAGCCGCGCGCCGCGCTCACCAGCTCATCGAGGTTCTCCGCGCGCGCCTCGCCGCGCTCGGCCTTCTCGCGCCGGTAGTGCTCGATCAGGCCACTGGCGCGCAGCACCTGGTCCACCTGCTCGTGCAGCGCAGCGCCACGGTTCTCGCGCGCCAGGCGTTCGATCAGGGCGAGAAAGCCGTGCAGGGCGGCGCTGGCCTTGGCGGGCAGCGTCCCGGCGCCGAGCGCCGCGCCGGCGGCCTCCCACAGCGAGGAGCCGGCGCCGCGCGCCTGGGCGCGCAGCAGCTCGAGGCTCTTGGCGCCGATGCCGCGCGGCGGCAGGTTCACCACGCGCTCGAAGGAGGCATCGTCGGCGCGGTTGGCGAGCAGGCGCAGGTAGGCGAGCGCGTCCTTGATCTCGGCGCGCTCGAAGAAGCGTAAGCCGCCATACACACGGTACGGCAGGCGGGCGGAGAGAAAGGCTTCCTCCAGCACCCGCGACTGCGCGTTGGAGCGGTACAGCACCGCCACCTCACGCCGCAGTCCGCCCTCGCTCACGTAGGCGCGGATGCGCTGCGTGACGAACTCGGCCTCGTCGCGCTCGTTGTAGGCGGTGTAGAGGCGGATCGGCTCCCCGCGCGCCCCGTCGGTCCAGAGCTTCTTGCCGAGGCGGTTGGCGTTGTGGCCGATCAGGCCGTTGGCGGCCTCGAGGATGATGCCGCTCGAGCGGTAGTTCTGCTCGAGACGAAACAGCAGCGCGGTCGGGTAGTCGCGGCGGAACTGCTGCAGGTTCTCGGCGCGCGCGCCGCGGAAGCGGTAGACCGACTGATCGTCGTCCCCGACCACGAACGGATGATTCGCCGGCACGCCGTCGGCGGCGAGCGCCGGCGCCAGCAGGCGCATCCAGGCGTACTGGATGGTATTGGTGTCCTGGAACTCATCGACCAGCACGTGGCGGAAGCGCCGGCGGTAGTGCGCCAGCAGCGCCGGCGTGTCGCGCCACAGCTCGTAGGCGCGCAGCAGCAGCTCGGCGAAGTCCACCACGCCGTTGCGGGCGCAGGCCTCCTCGTACGCGGCGTAGAGGCGGATCATCTGCTCGCGCGTCGGGTCGTTGCCGGCCTTGAGCGCCGGCGGGCGCCGCGCCTCGTCCTTGGCGTTGTTGATGAACCACTGCACCTCGCGCGGCACCCACTGGGTGTCATCGAGCTCCAGGCCGCGGATGACGCGGCGGATCAGGCGCTGCTGGTCCTCGGAGTCCATGATCTGGAAGCCCTGTGGCAGGTGCGCCTCGCGCCAGTGCATGCGCAGCAGGCGGTGCGCGAGGCCGTGGAAGGTGCCGATCCACAGCGCCGCCGCGGGCAAGCCGAGCAGCGCCTCGACGCGGCCGCGCATCTCGCCGGCGGCCTTGTTGGTGAAGGTCACCGCGAGGATGCCGTGCGGCGAGGCACCCTCCGCCTGGATCACCCACGCGATGCGGTGCGTCAGCACGCGCGTCTTGCCGCTGCCGGCCCCGGCCAGCACCAGTACCGGCCCGAGCGGCGCGGTCACCGCGGCGCGCTGCGCGTCGTTGAGCGGATTGAGGATCGGCGACAGATCCATGGCGGGGCGCATTCTACGGAAGGCCGCCGCCGCTACGCATCCGCCGCGGCGGACTCCTGCGCGAAGCGCGCCAGCGCGATGGCAAAGCTGAGCAGCACCGGGCCGACGAACAGGCCGAGGATGCCGAAGGCGGCGACCCCGCCGATCGCGCCGATGAAGATGGCGAGCGTCGAGACCTCCGCGCCGCGCGCGGTGAGCAGCGGCCGCAGCAGGTTCTCCGCCAGCCACAGGAAGCCCGTCCAGCACCCCATGAAGACCGCCCCGCCCCAGCGCCCGGCGAAGGCGAGGTAGAGCGTCGCCGGGACCAGCACCAGCGCGGAGCCGGTGGGCAGGAAGGCGCAGATCATGCCGAGCACGCCGAACACCACCGGCGAGGGCAGGCCGGCGAGGGCGAATCCCACCCCCACGATGATCCCCTGGATGACCGCGGTGGCGCTCGAGCCGAACACCACCGCGCGCGTCACCTCCCCCAGATACTGCAGCAGGCGCTCGCGCCGCGTGGCGCTCGCCGGGATGAGGCGCGTCGCCTGGCTGAGCAGCGCACGGCCATCGCGCAGCAGGAAGAACAGCACGAACAGCATCATGAACAGGCCGATGATCGTGCCCGCCACCCCGAGCGCGAGGCTGCCGCCGGTCGCGGCCGCGCCGCGCAGCACGCGCTGCACCCCATCGCTCGCCCAGTCCTGCACCTGCGCGGCGCTCAGCGAGGCGTTATCGCGCAGCCACACCACCAGGCGCCCGACCCCGGGGAGCGCCGCGGCGCGGTTCACCAGCTCCGCCGCCGAGAAGTTCTGACTCTGCACCGTCTCCAGCACCCGTCCGACCTGGCGGGCGAACACCGCGCCGAGGGTGAAGAGCGGCAGCAGCACGCACAGCGGGGTGAGCACGGTGAGCAGGCCCGCCGCGAGCGCGGCGCGGCCGCGCAGCGCGCGGCGCAGCCGCTGCTGCAGCGGGTCGAGCAGGAAGGCGAGCACGATGGCCCAGCCGATCACCGACAGGAGCGGCTCGAGGACGCGGTACACCGCGTAGCCGAGCACGAGTGCGATGCCGACCTGAAAGCAGCGGCGGTAGAAGCCCGAGTGCATCGGCGCCAAGCCTACGCCGAACGCGCTGCCGTCACTCGGCGTTCTTCTCCTTGCCCCAGCGGTAGTTGACGCGCAACCCGTACACCCGTGGCTCGTTGGTGGTCAGGCGCAGGTCGAAGTTGCCGGTGTTGCTGTAGACGATGGCGTTCTTGTCGGTGAGGTTGGTGACGTACAGCTCCGCCAGCCAGGTCGCCCCCTCGGGGCTGAGACCGAAGCGCAGGTTCATGATGGTATAGGCCGGCTGCAGGATGCGCGGCAACCCGAGACCGTTGACGTCGGTCAGGTTCTTGTTGTTGGGGTTGATGTCGTTCCACATGTCGCCCTTGTGGGCCATGTCGAACTGCACGTAGCCGCGCAGGTTGCCCCCGAGCGGCTGCTCGTAGCGCGCATTCCAGCTCCAGCTGAAGTAGGGCACGAACGGCAGGCGCTCGTTGACGTAGATCTCGTTCCCCGGCAGCGAGGCGGAGATCACCCGCGAGTCGGTGTAGCTGGCGGAGGCCTGCAGCGACAGCTTCTCGTTCAGGCGGTAGTCGACGTTGGACTCGACGCCGTAGATGCGCGCATCGCCGATGTTGATGTTGAAGCTCGAGGACTGACAGATCTGCGGGTTGTAGAGGAAGACCTGCAGCTGCTTCCAGTCCATGAGGTAGGTCGCCCCGTTCCACAGCAGGCGGCCATTCAGGTTGGTGGTCTTCCAGCCGAGCTCGTAGTTGTTGAGGGTGTCGGGCGTGTAGCGGTAGGGCACGCCGGCGTTGTAACAGGACTGCGGGTCACCGGCGTTGGTGCCGCCGTCGCGGAAGCCCTGCGAGAAGATGCCGTACACCATCGCGCGGTCGGTCACCTTGTAGTTGAAGCCGAGCTTGCTGTTCCACTTGTGGGAGTTGTCCTTGTAGAAGCTCGGTGGCGAGGTGGTGGGGCTGTAGTAGGCGAAGTCGACGTAGGGTGTGTAGTAGGAGAAATCCGAGTGGAAGTGCACCACCCCGGCCTCGACGTTGAGCCTGGGGGTGATGTCGAAGCTGACGTTGCCGAACTCGGTCGTCTGCAGGTAATCCGAGCGCTCGGTGTAGCTGTACCACACCCCCGGCGGCAGGATCGCCTGGGTTACGCCGTACGTGTAGAAGTAGGTCTGCATCGCCTGGCCGGCGTACTGCAGGTTGGGAATGTAGTAGGTGCTGCCATAGTCCTTGTCCTGGGTGCGCTCCCAGTAGAGGCCGGCCAGCCAGTGCAGCCGCCCGGGCTTGGAGGCGAGGCGCAGCTCGTTCGCCCAGCGGTGGGTGTTGCTGTGGTACTCGTAGAACTGCTCCGGCGAGCGGCAGCCGCTGTAGGGCACCGGGGTCGGCGAGGAGGTCGGCGCCTGCAGCGAGAAGTAGGGGTCGGTGAGGCAGGTGAGGCCTTCCTGCGTGCCGGGGAAGCCCCCCGGCAGCCCGTACTTGGTGCCGGCGTTGAAGTTCTGCATGTACTCCGAGTACTCGTTGTACTGGCGCGTCGGCTGTGACCAGTAGGAGGTCGCAAATACCAGATCCCCGATGCCGACGTCGCCATCGAGCCGTCCTTCGAGCAGCTTGGTCTCGAAGCCGCGCTGCTCGGGGCCGAAGCGCGCCACCTTGCGCGGCCCGACCTTCGGATCCTCGTCCCAGGCGCCGCGGGAGGCGAGACGCTGGTAGAGGGAAGTGACCAGCGCGCTCCAGCCCTCGCTGAACTGCAGCTTGAGCGCCGCCCGGCCCCCCTCCACGTGCGAGCGGTTGTAGTCGTTGTGGGCCCACAGCGCGTTGTTGGAGACCGCGCCGTTCACCCAGGTGCGCGTGGTGAGGACGTTGTCGATGAAGCCGCCGTGGGAGTCGCTGACCGCCGAGACCCGCAGCCCGAGCCGCCCGGAGATGAGCGGCACGTTGAGGAAACCCTGCTCGGTCCAGTTCTCCTGCGCGCCCTGGATCTTGCCGGCATCGAGGTCCACGCCGGCGCTGAAGGCGTTCACGTCCGGCTTGTTGGTGATGTAACGGATCGCCCCCGACATGGCCCCGGCGCCGAAGGTCGTGCCCTGCGGTCCGTTCAGCACCTCGATGCGCTCGAGGTCGTACAGGCGCAGGTCCGGCTGCGCGCCGCTGTAGCTCATCGACACGTCGTCGATGAAGAAGCCGGTGGAGGAGGTGTTGGCGTAGTTCGGGTTGCTGCCGTCGGAGACCCCGCGCATCACGAAGGTCTGCGTACCCGGCCCCTCGCTGATGAAGGAGATGGACGGGGTCTTCTGCGCGTAATCGTCGAAACTGGTGAT
>JAFAPI010000026.1 GCA_019247195.1 Gammaproteobacteria bacterium | reverse complement strand
CTCGATCGGCGGCGTGCCGCTCAACAGTCTGCGCAGTGGCCGCATCTCGGACGAGGACTGGGTCCGTATTACCGGGGCAACCAGTCAGCTGTCGGAAGCGAAGATCTTCGTTGACGAGACGCCGGCGCTGAATCCCACCGAGCTGCGGGCCCGGGCCCGACGCGTGAAGCGCGAGCACGGGCTGAATCTGGTGGTGGTGGATTATCTGCAGCTGATGCAGGTGCCCGGCACGCAGGAAAATAGGGCTACCGAGATCGCGGAGATCTCGCGCGGACTCAAGGCGCTCGCGAAGGAGCTGCAGGTGCCGGTGATCGCGCTCTCGCAGCTGAACCGCAGCGTGGAGCAACGCGAGCACAAGCGACCGGTGATGTCCGATCTGAGGGAATCAGGCAGCCTCGAGCAGGATGCAGACATGATCCTCTTGATCTACCGCGAAGAGGTCTACGACAAGAACACGACCAAGAAGGGTGTCGCCGAGATCGACCTCGCCAAGCACCGCAACGGCGAGATTGGCACCTTTCTACTTACTTTCCAGGGCCAGTACACGCGCTTCGCCAACTACGCGCCCGATTCGTACGCCGAGGGTGTGCTGCGGTGAGCCGGTTGATCCGGGCCATCATTGACACCCAAGCGCTGCGCCACAACCTGAACGTCATCCGCGCCCGCGCCGGGCGCGCCAGGGTCATCGCGGTCGTCAAGGCCAATGCCTACGGGCACGGCCTGGTGAGCGCCGCGCTCGCGATTCAGGACGCCGGAGCTTTCGCCGTCGCTCGCCTGGAGGAAGGCATGTCGCTGCGCGCGGCGGGCATCACCGCCCGCGTCATCCTGCTCGAGGGCGTCTTCAGCCGCTCGCAACTCGAGGACGCCGCGCAGGATCAGCTCGATCTCGTGATTCACGATACGCGTCAGATCGAGCTGCTGGAGCAGACAGGCGGTGCCGCGCGCTTTGCGCTGTGGATCAAGATCGACACCGGTATGAACCGACTGGGTTTCGCGCCGCGCGACTTTCCCGCCGCCCTCAAGCGCATTCGCATGCTGCGCTCGGCACCGCGCGAGCTGCGCCTGATGACGCATCTCGCGTGCGCGGACGAGCGGGACGGGGAAGTCACGCGCGCGCAGCTGGAGCGGTTCGCGGCCGCCTGCGAGGGCCTGAGACTCGAGACCAGCGTGGTCAACTCCGCCGGGCTGCTCTGCGGTGCAGCCCCGGACAGCCACTGGGTGCGGCCCGGTCTCGCGCTCTACGGCGCTTCTCCCTTCGAGGACTCGACCGCGGCGGACTTCGGCCTCCAGCCGGTGATGACCCTGGTCAGCTCAGTACTTACGGTGCGCGAGGTCTCAAAGGGCGAGCGCGTCGGCTATGGCGGGGCATGGACCGCTCCGCGCGCTGCGCGGGTGGCGATCATCGCCGCCGGCTACGGCGATGGTGTGCACCGCAGCTTCGCGCCGGGCACGCCGGTGCTCATCCGCAAGCAGCGCGCGCCGCTGGTGGGTCGGGTCTCGATGGACATGATTGCGGTGGATGTCACCGGCATCGCCGGCATCGACGTGGGGACGCCCGCGATCTTGTGGGGAGAAGGCCTGCCGGTGGAGGAGGTGGCCCGGCACGCCGGTACCATCCCCTACGAGCTTCTCTGCAGCGTCAGTCAGCGCGTGCCCCTCGAGCCGCGCTGAGGGCCGCTACGCGACGAAGAACCCCATCTTCACACCCGCCAGCTGGATGACGTCGTTGTCATTGAGCCGCGTCGCCTGTGCGCCGATCGGCGTGCCGTTCAACAGCGGGAAATCGTCCGGCTTGCCGCTGTCGACGTGCACGATGTAGTAGGCCTCGGCGCGGCGGGTGATCGCCGCGACCTGCACCCCGGGACGCCCGAGAGTGGTCAGCGCCTTGTTCAGCTCGACCTCGCGCCCGGCGAAGGCACCCGAGAGCACCTGCAGCTTCGCCTTCTTGAGTGCCGTCGCACCGTCCAGCGTGCGGGACTTGCCGGTCGCGCTCAGCGTGCCGCCGGCCTTCTCCGCCGCCTCGGTGGCGTTGCGTACCTTCTCCACCGGCCGGGCGGAGGGCTGGATGACCATCGTCTTCTCGAACTCATCCTGCTGCTCGTCGTCCTCGACGAAGCGCAGCTGGTGGTGCCCGACCGTAATCACATCGCCGTGCTGCAGCGCATGCTTCTTGATCAGCTTGCCGTTGACGTAGGTGCCGTTGGTGCTGTTCAGGTCCTCAAGGAACGAGTCATTGAGGATATTAATAATGAGTGAGTGGTGGCCGCTCACGGCCGCGTTGTCGATGCGGATGTCGTTATCCGGGAGGCGCCCGATCGTGTAGCGCTCCTTGTTCATGTTGTATTCCGCCATCACCTGGCCATCCAGGCTCAAGACCAACCTTGCCATGTGCGTCTGCCTTTATCGCTAGTCAGCCGAACCAACCCAGGATCTTGTCGAAAATCTTCGTGCGGGCCGGGAACGCATCCAGGATGTGCGCCATCACCACCGAGACGTTGTCGCGGCCCCCGTTGTCATTGGCCAGTTGAATCAATTGTTTGGCGACGGTATCCAGATTAGCACCAAAGGTGTTTATGGTTAAATGGATATCTTCGTCCTCGACCATGTCCGACAGGCCGTCGGAGCACAGGATGAAGACTTCGCCCTTGTTCGCCGGGACCTCCTGGATCTCGACGTCCACGCTTGGCTCTACTCCGAGCGCGCGCGTGACGTAGTTCTTGTTCGCCGCCCGCTGCGCCTCCTCGGCCGAGTAGAACCCCCGGTCGACGAGCTCCTGCAGCAGCGAGTGGTCCATCGTCACCTGCTCGAACTTGTCGCCGCGCTGGCGGTAGAGGCGCGAGTCGCCGACGTGCGCGATGGTGACCCGGTTGTCGAAGAAAAGCGCGGCCACCACCGTCGTGCCCATTCCTTCGCACTGCGGCTGCGTGCGCGCGGTCTGGTAGATGATCTTGTTGGCGCGGCTGATGGCATCGCGCAGGATGATGTTCGGACGCGACAGTCCGGACTCGCGGTCGGCGACCGACAGGTCCTCGCGCTGCACGTGTTCGCGTACCAGGTTGACGATGGTCTTCACGGCGATGCCGCTCGCGACCTCGCCCGCGTTGTAGCCGCCCATGCCATCCGCCAGGACCAGCAGTCCGATGTCGGAGTCGACGGCAATCGTGTCCTCGTTGTGCTCACGGACCTTTCCGGGATCGGAGAGCCCGACGAAGCGCAGCTTGTTTTTCAAGCTCATGCTCCGCCCTGACCCGCCTGTGGCCTAGCTAATGTGATACGCGTCACGTTCCCGTCCCCGACTCGCCGGCATACGCTAGCATCGCGGCCAGACGCTCCGAGTGGCTCTGTTCACAAAAGAGGCCATCCGGACCCTCCCCGGCGCGAATCCTAGCCGAAAGTGGACAAGGGCTTACAGATGGCTCGCCCCAGCACGGTCTTCGTCTGCGCCTCCTGCGGCGGTGAAACCCTGAAATGGCAGGGCCAGTGTCCGGCTTGCGGCGAGTGGAATTCGCTCGAGTCGCGCGCGGCGCCGCACGGCGGCAAGCCGCGCACCGTGCGCCCCGTGCCCTTGCAGGCCACGCTCGGCGCGGCCCACGCGGCGGAGCGCTTCGGCAGCGGCTTATCCGAGCTCGACCGGGTGCTCGGAGGCGGTATCGTGCCCGGGGCGGTGGTCCTGGTGGGCGGCGAGCCGGGCATCGGCAAGTCGACGCTGCTTTTGCAGGTCGCCGCGCAGGTGGCCGCGGGCGGCCGGCCGACCCTATACGCGAGCGGCGAGGAGTCGGTCGCCCAGATCGCGTCCCGGGCCGCGCGCCTTTCGCTCGCGGCCCCTGCGCTCACCCTGGCGGCCGAGAGTGCCCTGGGTGGGGTGCTCGAGCTCGCGCAGGCCCAGGCCGCCTCGCTCCTCATCGTCGACTCCATCCAGACCGTGCAGGCCGAGGAGCTCGCCAGCGCCGCCGGCAGCGTCGGGCAGCTGCGCGAGTGCACCCAGCAGCTGGTGCGCTTTGCCAAGGGGCGCGGCTGCGCGGTGCTCATCGTGGGCCACGTCACCAAGGACGGCGCGATCGCTGGCCCGAAGCTCCTGGAGCACTTGGTCGACGCGGTGCTCTACTTCCAGAGCGAAGCGACCAGTCGCCACCGCATCATCCGCGCCACCAAGAACCGCTATGGACCGGCGCACCAGCTTGGCTTCTTCGCCATGACCGGCACGGGCCTGAAGGAGGTCAGGAACCCCGCCGCGATTTTCCTCGCCCGCGGCGCGACCCCCGCCGCCGGCAGCCTCGTCACGGTCACCCGCGAGGGCGGCCGGCCGCTGCTCATCGAGTTGCAGGGGCTCGTCGATCGGATGCGCTTCGGGGCGCCACGGCGCGTCGCGCAGGGACTCGATGCGAACCGCCTGGCGATGCTCCTCGCCGCCGCCCACCGTCACGCCGGGCTCGCGCTGCAGGAGCACGACGTGTTCGTCAACGTGGTGGGGGGCATCGAGATCGCCGAGACCGCGTGGGACTTGCCCGTGATCCTCGCGCTCGCCTCCAGCCTCGAGGACCGTCCGCTGCCCCCGGGCGCGGTCGCCTTCGGCGAGGTGGGGCTGACGGGCGAGGTGCGGCCCGTGCCCTACGGCGAGGAGCGGCTGCACGAGGCGGCCGCGCAGGGCTTCCGCACGGCGATCCTGCCCAAGGACAACGCCCCGCGCCGCGCCCCCGATTCCCTCACGCTCCTGCCGGTGACGCAGGTGGCCGAGGCGCTCCAGGCCGCGCGGCGCCTGGGCGTCTAGTGTCCGGCGGCCGCGCGCGCCGGCTCCGGCACGCGTACCCGCACGGTGCGGATCGCGTTGTCCGCAATCTGCAGCACCTCGAACTCGTAGTCCGCCACCCGCACCATCGTGCCCGAGTCCGGGATGGTCTCCAGATGCTCGAGCAGCAGGCCGTTCACGGTCTTGGGGCCGCCGGTCGGCAGGTGCCAGCCGAGAGCGCGGTTCAGCGCGCGGATGGTGGCGCTCGCATTGAGGATGAAGACGCCGGGCCGCTCGGCGTGCACGTCCTTGTGCGTGACCGTCGCCGGGTCGGTGGTGAATTCGCCGACGATCTCCTCGAGGATGTCCTCGAGCGTCACGAGCCCCTGGATGTCCCCGTACTCATCGACCACGAAGGCGATGCGGCGGCGGTTGCGCTGGAAGTGGGTCAGTTGCACATTGAGCGGGGTGCCCTCGGGCACGAAGTACGCCTCGCGGCCGCGCGCAAGCTCGATGAGGCGCTCGCGGCTCAGCGTGCCGCGCACCAGCTCGCGTGCGACCCGCTTCATGTGCAGGAGCCCGATCAGGTTGTCGAGCTCCCCCTCGTAGACCGGCAGGCGGGTATGCGGGGTGTGACTGAGCCGCGCCAGGGTGTCCTCCCAGCTCTCGCTGAGGTCGATGCCGGCGATTTCCTGGCGCGGCACCATGATGTCATCGACGCTGATGCGCCCGAGGTCGAGGATCGAGAGCAGCATCTGGCGGTGCCGGGCCGGAATGAGCGGGGCCGCTTCGGCCACCACTGTGCGCAGCTCGTCCGCATCGAGCGCCTGCAGGCTGCGTGACTTGCGCACCACGCCGAACAGGCGCAGGAAGCCGTAGGCGAGCGTATTGGCCAGCCACAGCGCGGGGCGCGTGAGGCGCACCAGCACGCCGTAGATCCCGGAGGCGTGCAGCGCCACCGCTTCCGGGTTCGAGGCGGCGTAGATCTTGGGCGCGAGCTCGCAGAAGACGATGACGATCAGCGTGAGCACCACCCCCGCGAGGGGCACGGCGTAGCGCTGCCCGCTGCGCTGCGCGACCACCGTGGCGATCGCCGAGGCGAAGACGCTCGCCGCCGCGAGGATGACGAGGTTGGCGCCCAGCCAGTCATCGGGCTTCTGCAGCAGCCGCTCCAGGGTGCGGGCCCGCGCCTGCCCCGCCTGGGCGCGGTGGCGGATGCGGTAGCGGTTCACCGAGAGCATCGCCACCTCGGTGCCGGAGGAGAACGCGACGATCACCAGGAGGGCGAGGAGGAAGAGCAGCAGGAGCGGGGTGGTCAGCGCGAGGTTCAAGGTGATCTCCCGGATCGGCCGAGCGGTCCAAGCATAGAAGCTGGCGGCCCGAAGGGGAAAAGCGCCCGCCGCCCCTATAATCCGCTTCCCCCGGCTAAGGAACCGGCATGTTCGACCAGCTGACCGCCCGGCTCGGGCGCACGCTTGAGGCGCTGCGCGGCCGGGGCCGTATCACCGAGGACAATATCGCCGCCGCGCTGCGCGAGGCCCGCATGGCGCTGCTCGAGGCGGACGTGGCGCTGCCGGTCGTCAAGAGCTTCATCGAGGCGGTGAAGACGCAGGCACTCGGCGCCGAGGTGCTCGCGAGCCTCACGCCCGGGCAGGCCTTCATCGGCATCCTGCACCAGGAGCTGGTGCGGCTGATGGGTGGGGCGGGTGTCGGCCTGAACCTGCGCGTGCAGCCCCCGGCGGTCATCCTGCTGGCCGGCCTGCAGGGCGCGGGCAAGACCACGAGCGCGGCGAAGCTTGCGCGATGGCTCATCGAGCGCGAAAGAAAGCGCGTGCTGCTGGTGAGCACCGACGTGCGCCGCCCCGCGGCGATGCTGCAGCTCGAGACGCTCGCCGGCCAGGTCGGCGCGGAGTATTTCGCGGCGGACGCGCAGCAGGCGCCGGTGGCGATCGCGCAGGCGGCGCTCGAGCGCGCGCGCCGCGCAGTCCTGGACGTGCTGATCATCGACACCGCCGGACGGCTGCACGTCGATGAGGCGCTGATGGCGGAAGTGCGCGCGATCGATGCCGCGGTGCCCGCCACCGAGCGGCTCTTCGTGGTGGATGCGATGGCGGGTCAGGATGCGGTGAATGCCGCGCGCGCCTTCGCGCAGGCACTGGCGCTCACCGGCATCCTGCTCACTAAGGCCGACGGTGATGCCCGCGGCGGCGCGGCGCTCTCGGTGCGCCAGGTCACCGGCGCGCCGATCCTCTTCCTCGGCGTGGGCGAGAAGACCGAGGCACTCGAGCCGTTCGATCCGGCCCGCATGGCCTCGCGCATCCTCGGGATGGGAGACGTCGTCACGCTGGTCGAGCAGGTGCACCGCCAGGTCGACGCCCAGGAGGCGGCGCGGCTCACCGAGAAGGTCGTCAAGGGCCGCGGCTTCGACATGCTCGACCTGCGCGGCCAGCTCGAGCAGCTGCAGAAGATGGGCGGCGTGGGCGCGCTCATGGACAAGCTTCCCGGGGCGGTGAAGCGCGGCGCGAGCTCCGCGGAGCAGGGGGATCGGGAGCTGCGCCGCCAGATCGCCATCATCAACTCCATGACTCCGCGCGAGCGCCGTCACCCCGGCCTCATCGATGGCTCGCGGCGGCGCCGCATCGCCGCCGGCTCGGGGGTGCAGGTCCAGGACGTCAACCGGCTGCTGAAGCAGTTCCAGGAGATGCAGCGGGTCATGAAGCAGATGAAGGGCGGGGGCCTGCGCCGCCTGCTCGGGGCGTTCAAGGGCGGGCTGCCCCCGGGCTTCCCGCCGCGCTGAACGGCCCTACCTCGGTCCGGGGAGCGGTAAGCGCGCCGGGACGGGGAAAAGTGGCGCAGGAACCGAAGCTTGCGTAGAATCCGCGCTCTTTTTTTGGGGCCGCCCGGCGGGCGCCCTGCCAACGCGAGAGACCTTTCAACATGGTAACGATTCGCCTGACGCGGCGCGGGGGGACCAACCAGCCCTTCTACCACGTGGTGGTGACCGACAGCCGCAAGCGCCAGGGCGGGCCGAGCCTCGAGCACGTCGGCTTCTTCAACCCGATCGCGCGCAAGGGCGAGCAGAAACTGAAGCTCGATCTGCCGCGCATCGATTACTGGGTCGGGCAGGGCGCACAGCCCTCCGACCGCGTGCGCACGCTGGTGGCCTCCTACCGCAAGCAGGCGACCGCCTAGCGCGCGGCGCCGCGACGCGCGGGCGCGGAGCGTGGAGCGGGTGGAACTGGGGCGGCTCGGCCGCCCTTATGGTGTGCGCGGATGGCTGCACGTGGAGTCGCACACCGATCCGGCGGCGCGGCTGCTCGAGCATCCGCGCTGGTCACTCGAGCGTGCCGACGGGGGTGGGCTGACCTGCCGGGTGCTCGAGGGCCGCGTGCACGGCGGCGGCCTGGTGGTCCGGCTCGAGGGGGTGGCCGATCGCGCCGCGGCGGCCGCGCTCACCGGGGCGCGGGTGCTGATCGAGCGCAGCGCGCTGCCCGCACCGGCGCCGAACGAGTATTACCGCGCGGACCTGGTGGGCTGCGAGGTGGTGAACCTCGAAGGGACCGCGCTCGGGACAGTCAGTCACTTCGTGGACGCGCCCGCGGGGGCGGTCATGGTGGTGCGGGGAGCTGCGGGGGAGCACTGGGTGCTCGCGAACCCGCGGTTCCTCAAGCGGGTGGACCTCGGCGCGCGGCGGGTGATGGTCGACTGGCCGGCGGAGCTGTAGCGGCCATGCAGATCGAGATCGTCACGCTCTTCCCGCCCCTCATCGAGGGGGCGCTGCGCTACGGGATCCTGGGGCGCGCACTCGAGCGGGGCCTCATCCGCGTGGGGACCGAGGATCCGCGTGCGCACACCCAGGACGTGCACCGCAGCGTGGACGACCGTCCCTACGGGGGCGGGCCGGGGATGGTGATGCGGCCCGAGCCGCTGCTGCAGGCGATCCGCGCGGCGCAGCGGCGCGTGCCGGCAGGCAGTCCGACGCTGTGCCTGTCGGCGCAGGGGCAGCCCTTTACGCAGGCGCGTGCCTTCGAGCTCGCCGCCGCGCCCGGGCTGGTGCTGGTCGCGGGACGCTACGAGGGGATCGATGAGCGGGTGATCGAGCTCGGCGTCGATCAGGAGCTCTCGGTCGGGGACTACGTGCTCTCGGGCGGAGAGCTGCCCGCGCTCACGGTGCTGGACGCCGTCACGCGGCTTCTGCCCGGGGCGTTGGGTGACGAGCGCTCGAGCACGGAGGACTCCTTCGTGCAGGGTCTGCTCGAGGGCCCGCACTACACGCGCCCGGAGCTGTGGCAGGGCCGTGCAGTGCCGGCGGTGCTATTGTCCGGCGATCATGCGCAGATCCGCCGCTGGCGGCTGCGGGCCGCGCTCGAGCGCACGCTGCGGCGCCGGCCGGAGCTCTTGGCGCGGGCGCGGCTGAGCGCGGAAGGTGCGAGGATTTTGGCCGAGGTGCGTGCCGCCCAGGCGGGCGCGCCGCGTGATGAAGGTGAAGCAACATGAGCAAGATCATTCAGGAAATCGACAAGCAGCGCATGACGCGGCAGATCCCGGAATTCAAGCCGGGCGACACCGTGGTGGTGCAGGTGAAGGTGGTCGAGGGTGACCGCGAGCGGGTGCAGGCCTACGAGGGCGTCGTGATCGCGCGCAGCAACCGCGGCCTCAACTCCTCCTTCACGGTGCGCAAGATCTCCCACGGCGAGGGCGTGGAGCGGGTCTTCCAGACCTACAGTCCCGCCATCAGCGACATCATCGTCAAGCGGCGCGGCAGCGTGCGGCGCGCCAAGCTCTACTACCTGCGCGACCTGTCGGGCAAGGCGGCGCGTATCGAGGAGAAGATCTAGCCCGGGTGAGGTCGTCGATGCGCATCCGCTCGTTCTTTGCGGGGTTGTGGCGCGGGCTCGATGCCCTGCGCAAGGCGCTGCACCTGATCGTGCTGCTGCTGCTGTTCGGCCTGGTGCTCGGGGTGCTGCGCGGCAGCGTGCCGCACGTACCGACGCGCGCGGCCCTCGTCATCGCCCCGGAGGGCGAGCTGGTCGAGCAGCTGTCCGGGGACCCGTTGGCGCGGGCCTTCGCCGACCTGCAGGGCGAGCGCCAGCCGCAGACGCTGCTGTGGGATCTCACCGATGCGATCCGCGCGGCCGCGAGTGACCGGCGCATCCCGGTCGTGGTGCTGGACCTCGACAAGCTCGACAGCGCCACCCAGCCGACTCTGGAGGAGCTGGCGAGCGCGCTGCGCGAGTTCCGGGCCGCCGGCAAGAAGGTCATCGCCTACGGCGTGGAGCTCACCCAGGAGCGCTACTACCTCGCCGCCCAGGCCGACGAGTCCTATGTCGACCCGATGGGCTTCGTGCTGCTCGAGGGCTACGACCGCTATTCCCCCTACCTCAAGGAGGCGCTCGATAAGCTCGGCGTGGACATCAACGTATTCCGCGTCGGACGCTTCAAGAGCGCGGTGGAGATCTTCACCCGCAGCGACATGTCCGCCGAGGATCGTGAGGAGACGCGCGCCTATCTCGGCGCGCTGTGGGGCACCTACCAGGAGGCCGTGACGCGCGCGCGCCGTCTCAAGCCAGAGGCGGTCGAGCACTACGTCGACACGCTCGCCACGACCGTACCGGCCGCGGCCGGCAACGCCCCGCGGGTGGCCCTGGAGGCGGGACTCGTCACCGGAGTCAAGACCGAGCTCGAGGTCGAGCGCCGTCTGATCGACCTCGTCGGCAGCGATGACTCGGGTGACTCCTTCAGCGCCGTGTCGAGCGCGGATTACGCGCGCGTCGTGCACGCGCAGCGCCGACTCTCCGGCCGCAACCGGGTCGGGGTCATCGTCGCCTCCGGCGAGATCCTCGACGGCGACCAGCCGCCGGGCACGATCGGCGGGGATTCGACCGCACGGCTGATCCGCGAGGCGCGCCTCGACAAGGACGTGAAGGCGGTGCTGCTGCGGGTCAACAGTCCCGGCGGAAGCGTGCTCGCCTCGGAGGAGATCTACCGCGAGCTCACCGCGCTGCGCGCGGCCGGCAAGCCGCTCGTGGTGTCGATGAGTGGCTACGCGGCCTCCGGCGGCTACTACATCTCCGCGCCCGCGGACGAGATCTGGGCGAGTCCGGCGACCCTGACCGGCTCGATCGGCGTGTTCGCGATCATCCCTACCATCGACCGTACCCTCGGCAAGCTCGGTATCGGCGTCGATGGCGTGGGCACCACCTCGCTGTCCGGCCAGGCACGGCTCGACCGACCGCTCGGCCCGGCGGCGAAGGTGCTGCTGCAGTCGCAGATCGATCGCACCTATCAGGACTTCCTCGAGCGCGTGGCCAGCGGGCGTAAGAAGAGCCACGATCAGGTGGATGCGATCGCGCAGGGCCGCGTGTGGGCGGGCATCGACGCGCGCCGGCTGGGCCTGGTGGACCAGCTCGGCTCCTTCAACGAGGCGCTGAAGGCGGCGGCGCGGCGCGCCAAGCTGACCGAGTTCACCCCGAAGTTCCTCGAACCGAAGATGACCTGGCTGCAGCAGCTGGTGCTGAACTTCAAGACCTCGCTCCTGCAGCTGTTCGCATCCGCGCGCGGGCGGAGCGAGCTCGCGGGACTGACGCAACGGCTGAGCCCGCTCGAGCACGAAGCGGCACGGCTGGCCCGCTTCAGCGAGCCGGGGCGCGTGTACGCCTACTGCTTCTGCGAGGTGCGCTGAGGCAGCCGGGCGCGCGCGAGCGTCAGGCTCTGCAGCAGATGAAAGTCGGGCCGTCGCAGCGCGTAGTCCGGCCCTGACGGATCGCACAGCCGCTCGAGCGCGGCATAGTCATCCGCCGCCAGGTAGGGGCGCAACCGCGCACCCCAGGTCCCCCGGAACTGCGTCTCGAGCAGGTAGGCCTCATCCGCCGCAGCGAGGGGCGACGTCCGCTCGATGAGCAATGAGCGCACCTGCAGCGCTTGGAGCGGCAAACCGCGCAGCAGTCCGACCAGCCCGCGCACCGCGGTGAGGTCGCGCTCGCTCTGCCCGTAGCGCGCCCGGTAATAGGCGCGTACGGCCTCCGTCACGCGGCGCTCGAGCCGCTCGTCCCACGCAAACAGCATGTCGGGCAGGAGTGAGCTCTGCGCCAGCGCAAGCCATCCCCCGGGCCGCAGGAGCGTGCACCAGTGGCGCAGGGCCGCCAGCGGGTCGGGCAGGTGATGCACCGTGTTGAGCGAGAAGACCAGGTCGAGCGTGCCTGCGCCGAGCGGCACGTGGGTGGCGTCGGCCTGCAGCACCGCGGCATGCGCGCCCTGGGTGAGCGCGGCCGCCCGGACGTGCGCCGCGGCCAGGTCGAGGCCCACCACGAGGCCCGCGGCGCCCACCCGCTCGCGCAGCAGCGCGAGTGTCTCGCCCGTGCCGCAGCCCACATCGAGGACGCGCATTCCTGGAGTGAGCGGCAGCTCCGCGAGCAGTTGCCGCAGCTCAGGCGCGGCGAAGGCGTGGAATTGCCGCAGCTTCAGCGTGTAGTCACGCGCGGCGCTGTCTCCGAGGCGACCCGCGGCGCCCACAGCCTCAGCGCCCGAGAGTCGACCAGTCGAGGATGACCTTACCCGAGCGCCCCGAGCCCATCGTATCGAAGGCCTGCAGGTACTGCTGGACGGGGAAGTGATGGGTGATGATCGGGGTCAGGTCGAGTCCGCTCTGCAGCATGCTCGCCATTTTGTACCAGGTCTCGAACATCTCGCGCCCGTAGATGCCCTTGAGGGTGAGGCCCTTGAAGATCACCTGGTTCCAGTCAATCGCCAGCTCCTCGGGGGGGATGCCGAGCAGCGCCACCGAGCCGCCGTGGTGCATGGTGCGCAGCATGTCGCGGAAAGCCGCGGCGTTGCCGGACATCTCGAGCCCGACGTCGAAGCCCTCCTGCATGCCCAGCTCGGCCATGGTGGCGTCGAGCTTGTCGCGCTGCACGTTGATGGCGCGCGTCGCGCCCATCCGCCGTGCGAGCTCGAGGCGGTAGTCGTTGACGTCGGTGACGACGACGTGGCGCGCGCCGACGAAGCGCGCGATGGCCGTCGCCATGATGCCGATCGGGCCGGCGCCGGTGATCAGCACGTCCTCGCCGACCATGTTGAAGGCGAGGGCCGTGTGGGTGGCGTTACCGAAGGGATCGAGGATGGCGGCGATGTCGTCGCTGACGGAGTCGGGCAGCCTGAAGGCGTTATCCGCGGGAATCGCCAGGTACTGGGCGAAGGCGCCCGGACGGTTGACCCCGACGCCGATCGTGTTGCGGCACAGGTGGCGGCGGCCGGCGCGGCAGTTGCGACAGTAGCCGCAGGTGATGTGTCCCTCGCCGGAGACGCGGTCGCCGGCCTTCAGCCCCTTCACCTCCGAGCCGAGCTCGACGATCCGTCCGCAGTACTCATGCCCGACGGCCATCGGCACCGGGATGGTCTTCTGCGCCCAGGCGTCCCAGTTGAAGATGTGCATGTCGGTGCCGCAGATCGCCGTCTTGGCAATCTCGATCAGCACGTCATTGGGCCCGACCTTCGGCTCCGGCACGTCCTCGAGCCAGATGCCACGCTCTGCCTTCTCCTTGACGAGGGCCTTCACGGGGCAGAGTCCGCGGCGCGGAGGACCCCGAGCGCGCGCCCGGCGCTCGTGAAGGCCTGCACCGCGCGCTCGAGCTGGGGGCGGGTGAGGGCGGCGGACATCTGGGTGCGGATGCGTGCCTGCCCCTGCGGCACGACCGGATAGGAGAAGCCGATGACGTACACGCCCTCGGCGAGCAGCCGCTCGGCCATGCGCCCGGCCAGGGCTGCGTCGCCGAGCATCACCGGGACGATCGGGTGCTCGCCGGGCTTGAGCGTGAAGCCTGCCGTGCTGAGTGCGGCGCGGAAGTAGCGTGCGTTCTCGAACAGGCTGCGCCGCAGCGTGGGGTCCTGCTCGAGGAGGTCGAGCACCGCCAGGCTCGCGGCGGCGACGACCGGCGGCAGGCTGTTGGAGAAGAGATACGGGCGTGAGCGCTGGCGCAGCCAGTCGATCACCTCGCGGCGCGCGGCGATGAAACCGCCGCTGCCGCCGCCGAGCGCCTTGCCCAGGGTGCTGGTGAGGATGTCGATGCGCGCTCCCACCCCGCAATGCTCCGGCGTGCCGCGGCCGCGCGGGCCCATGAAGCCGGTCGCATGCGAGTCATCCACCATGACCAGCGCGTCGTAACGCTCGGCGAGGTCACAGATCTCGGGCAGCTTGGCGATGAAGCCGTCCATCGAGAAGACCCCGTCGGTGGCGATGAGGCGCGTGCGCGCCCCGCGGCTCTGCTGCAGGCAGCGCTCGAGCTCCGCCATGTCGCTGTTGGCGTAGCGCAGCCGCTGCGCCTTGCAGAGGCGGATGCCGTCGATGATGCTCGCGTGGTTGAGCGCATCCGAGATCACCGCGTCGCGCTCATCGAGCAGCGTCTCGAAGAGTCCGCCGTTGGCGTCGAAGCAGGAGGAATAGAGGATCACGTCCTCCATGCCGAGAAAGCGCGCCAGGCGTGCCTCGAGTGTCTTGTGGATCTCTTGGGTGCCGCAGATGAAGCGCACCGAGGCCATGCCGTAGCCGTCCACCTCGAGCGCCTCGCGCGCTGCCGCCACCACCCGGGGGTGGTTGGCCAGGCCGAGGTAGTTGTTGGCGCAGAGGTTGAGCACCTCCTGCCCGTTGGTGCGCACGCTCGCCCCCTGGGGGCTCTGCAGCACGCGCTCGGGCTTGAAAAGACCCTGCTCGCGCAGCATGTTGAGGTCATCGCGCAGCCGCGCCCGGAAGTCTTGCGCCATGCGGCCAGTATACTGGAGCACGCCCCCGGCCACGGCGCAGCGCCAGGCGGGCCCGCGGGTCGCATTTGAGTCCCCAACGGTCGCCGCAAAGCATGTCATCCGGGCAGGAGGCCTGCAGACTGCCCGCTCGAGGTG
>JAFAPI010000009.1 GCA_019247195.1 Gammaproteobacteria bacterium | reverse complement strand
CTTCTTCAGCGCCACCTGCTCGATCTTGAGCTGGATGATGCGCCGCTCGAGGCGGTCGAGCGCCTCGGGCTTGGAATCGATCTCCATGCGGATGCGCGCCGCCGCCTCATCGATCAGGTCGATCGCCTTGTCCGGCAGCTGCCGGTCGCTGATGTAGCGGTGCGAGAGCGTCGCGGCCGCGACGATGGCCGGGTCGGTGATCTCGACCTTGTGATGCACCTCATAGCGCTCCTGCAGGCCGCGCAGGATCGCGATCGTGTCCTCGACCGAGGGCTCATCCACCAGCACCTTCTGAAAGCGCCGCTCGAGCGCCGCGTCCTTCTCGAGGTACTTGCGGTACTCATCGAGCGTCGTGGCGCCGACGCAGTGCAGCTCACCGCGCGCCAGCGCCGGCTTGAGCATGTTGCCCGCGTCCATCGCCCCTTCCGCCTTGCCGGCGCCGACCATGGTGTGCAGCTCGTCGATGAAGAGGATGATCTGCCCTTCCTGCTTGGCGAGGTCAGACAGCACCGCCTTGAGGCGCTCCTCGAACTCGCCGCGGAACTTGGCCCCCGCGATGAGTGCGCCCATGTCCAGGGCCAGAATGCGCTTGTTCTTCAGTCCCTCCGGCACTTCGTTGTTGACGATGCGCTGCGCGAGCCCCTCCACGATCGCGGTCTTGCCCACCCCCGGCTCGCCGATCAGCACCGGGTTGTTCTTGGTGCGCCGCTGCAGCACCTGGATGGTGCGACGGATCTCATCGTCGCGCCCGATCACCGGGTCGAGCTTGCCGGAGGCCGCGCGTGCGGTGAGATCGATGGTGTACTTCTCCAGCGCCTGGCGGCCCTCCTCGGCGTTGGGGTCGGACACCTTCTCTCCGCCGCGCAGCTCCTCGATCGCCTTCTCCACCGCACCGCGCACCAGGCGCGCTTCGCCGAACACGCGCGCCAGGGTGCGATCCTCGAAGGCCGCCAGCACGAAGAGCTCGCTGGAGATGAACTGGTCACCCCGCTGCTGGGCGAGCTTGTCGGTGACGTTGAGGATGCGGTTCAGATCGTTCGAGACATGGATCTCGCCGGGCTTGCCTTCCACCTTGGGCAGGGCGTCGAGCGCGCGCAGCAGCCCCGCGCGCAGCTGGTTGACGTCCGCGCCGGCCTTCAGCAGCAGCGGCCGCACCGAGCCGCCGGAGGCATCCAGCAGCGCGAGCATGACGTGCGAGGCCTCCAGGACCTGGTGGTCCCGGCCCAGGGCCAGCGACTGAGCGTCGGCCAGCGCCTGCTGGAAGCGGCTGGTCAGTTTGTCCATGCGCATGGGGATGACCTTCGGGGGTTCTGGCAGGGTTTGTGGGGACAAAGCCTTGCGCTTCAAGGGCCTGGCCGCAGAGGGTCGCGCCGGGCTAGGCGTGCGTCAACCGGCCCGCGAACGCGATGGCGGCAATGCCGAGGCTGATCAGCAGTACCTGCGCGGCGCTCGTACGCGGGTCCGAGCGACGGTGCAGGCCCGGGATGAGCCCCGCCACGGCGATATAAAGGAAGCCGGCGGCGGCGAAGGCCAGGGCATAGGGAAGGGCCCGCAGGCTGTCGCGCAGCGCGAAGTAGGCGCTCAGGGCGCCGAGCACCGAGGCCAGTCCGGTGGCGAGGTTCAGCAGCAGCGCCCGCTCGCGCGTGAACCCCGCCTGTACCAGGAGCGCGAAGTCTCCGACCCGGTGCGGGATCTCGTGCGCCGCCACGGCCAGGGTGGTCAGGATGCCGAGTGACCAATGGTTAAGGAAGGCGGCGGCGATCAGCACGCCATCGAGCGCGTTGTGCAGGCTGTCACCGATCAGGACCAGGACGCCCGAGGCGTGCGCGCGATCGGCGTGGACGTGGCCGTGCCCCGATTCCACGCCGTTGCCGGCGAGGTGCCACCACAGGACGAGCTTCTCGGTCACGAAGAAGAACCCGAGCCCGAGCACGAGCGCGAGACCGATCCCGTGCGCCCCCGCGACCCCGGTCCGCTCCAGTGCCTCCGGCAGCAGCGCGAGCAGTGCGGCGCCGAGGAGCGCGCCGGTCGCGAAGCTCACGAAGTGTGGCAGCAGCTGCTCGCTGCGTTCAGCCGGCACCCACAGGAAAACGAGCGCACAGGCGGCGCTGGCGATGCCGCCGAGTGCGGCGCACACGAGGATCCAGAGAAGCAGTGGCACGGGCGGTTCGGTAGCGTTTTTCCGCGGATCCTAGCATCCGCGCGCCGCTCAGCCGAGCCAGATGAGCGCCGCCATGCGGCCGCAGGGCGCGGCACGGCGGTGCGAGAAGAAACGCTGCGGGTCTGCATAGGTACAGGGTGAGTCGCCGTACAGCGCCGTGACGCCCGCGCGGCGCAGCCGGGCGCGGGCGAGCTGCACGAGGTCACACTGCCAGCGGCCACGGGAGTTGGGCAGGAAAGCGGCGGCAGCAGCGGGATCTTGGGCAAGGAAAGCGCCGCGGACCTCCGCGCCGACCTCGAAGTGTGCGGCGCCGATCGCCGGGCCCAGCCAGGCGAGCAGCTGCGCCGGGGGCACGCCGAGGGCGCGCACCGTGGCCTCGAGCACCCCCGCAGCCAGGCCGCGCCAGCCGGCGTGCGCGGCCGCCACCGCGCCCCCCGCGCGGGCGGCGAAGAGCACCGGCAGGCAGTCCGCCACCTGAACGACCGCCACTTCGCCTGCGGTACGGGCGATGGCCGCGTCGGCCGACGGCAGGCTGCCCCGCACCGGCAGCGCGCAGACCTCCGCGCCGTGCACCTGCTCCATCCAGGCCGGCTCGGCCGGCAGGGCCAGTGCCTGCCCGAGGCGGCGGCGGTTCTCGGCGACGGCGGCGCGGTCGTCCCCGACATGGATGCCGAGGTTGAGCGAGGCGTACGGTCCCTGGCTCACCCCGCCGCCGCGCAGTGTGACGACGGCATGGACGCCCGGGGGCGCGGGCCAGTCCGGCAGCAGGATCTGCGGAGCGGACCTGCTCATGCTGCCGCGAGCGCCTCGAGCAGTGCGCGCATGTCCTGTGGCAGCGGCGCCTCCCAGGCTAACGGTTTGCCCGAGAAGGGATGCACGAGCGCCAGATGCGCGGCGTGCAGCGCCTGGCGCGGGAAGCGCTGCAGGCGCTGCGCGAGGTGCGGCGGACACCCCGGCGGCAGACGGCGACGGCCGCCATACACAGGATCGCCGACGACGGGGAAACCCAGATGGGCGAGATGCACGCGGATCTGATGCGTGCGTCCGGTCTCGAGCGTGACCCGCACCAGAGTGTGGGCGGGGAGACGCCGCTCGATGCGGTAGTGGGTAACCGCGCGGCGCCCGTCGGCGCGCACGGCCATGCGCGTGCGCTGGGTGCGGTGGCGGCCGATGGGCTGCTCGATGGTGCCGCCCCCGGTCATGAGGCCATTGCACAGCGCCAGGTATTGGCGCTCGATCGCCCGCGCGGCGAGTGCTGCCACGAGCGCCGTGTGGGCCTCCGGGGTGCGCGCGACCAGCAGCAGGCCACTGGTGTCCTTGTCGAGCCGGTGCACCAGCCCCGCGCGCGGCACCAGCGCCAGGCTCGCGTCGAGGCCGAGCAGCGCGTTCTGCAGGGTGTGGCGCGGATTGCCTGCGCCGGGATGCACGACCAGACCCGCGGGTTTGTTGATGACGAGGAGCGCGGGGTCTTGGAACACGACATCGAGCGCAATGGCCTCAGGGGCCAGTGGCGTCGCCGCTTCGAGCTCGGCCGCGATGTGCACCGTCTCGCCGCCGCGCACGCGCTCGCTCGGGCGCGGCACCCGACCGCCGAGCCGCACCGCGCCCGCGTCGATGAAGGCCTGCAGGCGTGCGCGCGAATACTGCGGCAGCGCGCGGGCGAGCGCCTGATCGAGCCTGAGTCCCGCCGCCTCGGCCGGCAGGCGCAGCTCGTGATGCCGGAACTTATCCGGTGGCGGAGCGGTCGCAGGGACGACGGGTGGATTCGTTATACTTCGGGCACCGACGCGGCGCGCAGCCACAGAAAGGTCCTCTGCAGATGTTCCTGTCCCGACCGGCCCGGGCCGGCCTCGTCGCCTTTTTCGTCCTGCTCGCGACGCTGTCCGGCTGCCACGCGCGCCGCGACCGCCTGACGAACAGGGATACCCCCGAGTCGCTCTACAAGAAGGCGCACAAGAGCCTCGACTCCTACGACTTCAACGGCGCCATCAAGAGTTACGAGAAGCTGACGGCCTCCTTCCCCTTCACCGGGGAAGCGCGCCAGGCCCGGCTCGACCTGATCTACGCATACTACCGCGCCGGCGAGAAGGAATCCGCCACCGACGCCGCCGACACCTTCATCCGCGAGAACCCCACCCACCCGCGGGTCGACTATGCGTACTACATGAAGGGCCTGGTCGACTTCGAACGCACCCCAAACGCGATCGAGAGCCTGTTCCGCGCCGACCTCACCCAGCGCCCGCCGACCACCGCGCGCAAGTCCTTCGCGGCGTTCAAGACCGTCGTGGAGCAGTACCCGAAGAGCGCCTACGCCCACGATGCGCTGCAGCGCATGATCTATCTGCGCGACCGCCTGGCGGAATATGAAGTGCACGTCGCGCGCTTTTACTTCAAACGCAATGCCTATATCGCCGCGGCGCAGCGGGCCCGCGCCGCCATCGAGCAGTACGACGGCGCCCCGGCGACCCGGGATGCCCTGCAGATCCTGATCGACTGCTACGAGCGCCTCAATCTGCCGCAACTGGCCGCGCAGACCCGCGCGGTCTACGGCGCGAACTTCGGCGACCCGGCGCGCGCGGCGCGCTGAAGGGTTCGCGGCCGCAGCGCGCGCTAGCGGCGGTAGCCGCTGGTAATGGGATAGCGCCAGTCCCGCCCGAAGGCGCGGCGGCTGACGCGCACCCCCGGGGGCGCCTGGCGGCGCTTGTACTCGTTGCGCTTCACGAGGTCCAGAACCCGCCCCACGGTGGCGCGGTCGAACCCCCGCGCCTCGATCTCATCGACCGACAGATCCTCCTCGATGAACGCCTCGAGGATCGGGTCGAGGACTTCGTAGGGCGGCAGCGAGTCGGAATCCTTCTGCTCCGCTCGCAGCTCCGCCGACGGGGCGCGCTCGATGACACGGCGTGGGATGACCTCCCCCTGCGCGTTGCGGTAATGGGCGAGGCGGTAGACGAGCAGCTTGCTGCAGTCCTTGATGGGCGCGAATCCGCCCGCCATGTCCCCGTAGAGGGTCGCGTAGCCGACCGCCATCTCGCTCTTGTTGCCCGTGGTGAGGAGCATGCGCCCGGTCTTGTTGGACAGCGCCATGAGCAGCAGCATGCGGCAGCGTGACTGGATGTTCTCCTCGGTCGCATCCGCCGCCCGTCCGGCGAACTCCCCGCGCAGCGTGGCCAGCGTGGTATCGAACATGGCCTCGATCGACAGCACGCTGTATTTGACCCCCAGGGCGCGCGCCTGGCTCTGCGCATCCTCGAGGCTCATCGGCGCGGTATAGCGCGAGGGCATCATGACGGCGTGCACCGCGTCGGCGCCGAGCGCGTCGACCGCGATGGCGAGCGTGAGCGCCGAATCGATGCCGCCGGAGAGGCCCATCACGACGCCGGGGAAGCCGTGCTTGCGCACGTAGTCGCGCACCCCGAGCACGAGCGCGCCGTAGACGCTCGCCTCGTCGCTCAGCTCGGCCGCGATCGATCCGGCCCGCGGCACGACCACGCCCCCCGGGTGCTCGAACTCCGCGGGGAACAAGCCCTCGACGAAAGGCGGCGCGCGCTGACGCACCTCGCCCCGTGCGTCCATGACGAAGGAATTGCCGTCGAAGACCAGCTCGTCCTGTCCGCCGACGAGATTGACGTAGGCGATCGGCAGGCCGACCTCGCGGGCGCGCGCGCGCGCGACGGTCTCGCGCTCGCGCTGCTTGTGGATCTCGTACGGTGAGGCATTGATGACCAGCAGCAGCTGCGCGCCCGCGGCGGCCGCAGCGCGCGCGGGTGCCGGGACCCACAGGTCCTCGCACACCAGCAGTCCGACCTGCAGGCCGCCGCAGCCACAGACGGTGGACTCACGCCCCGGCTGGAAGTAGCGCTTCTCGTCGAACACCTTGTAGTTAGGCAGCTCCGCCTTGCGCTGCACGGCGCGCACCGCGCCATCGGCGAGCAGCGCGGCGGCGTTGTGGATGAGAGTGCCGGCGTACTCAGGGAAGCCGACCATCAGCGCCACGTCCGACACCGCGCTGCGCACCCGCTCGAGTCCGGACTCCACCTGACGCCGAAAGCCGCGATGGAAGAGCAGGTCCTCCGGCGGATATCCGGAGAGGCTCAGCTCGGGGAAGAGCACCAGGTCGGCGGCGTGCTCGCTGCGGGCCCGGCGCGCGGCGGCGATGACGCGGTCCGCGTTGCCCTGCACGTCCCCGACCAGGAGGTTCAGCTGCGCGAGAACGATCCTCAAGGGACCTCCGGCGGATAGCGACCGCCGTCGGCTATTGTTTCACGAGTCAGCGCCGGCTGCCGGGCCTGCCCCTGGGCGAAGTACGCCGCGCCGGCCGCGACGCAGCCTTGCCGCGCTTGCGGGCAGCCGCTTTGCGCGGACGGGGTGCGCGTGGCGCCGGCGCCGCACGCGTGGGCCTCGGTTTCAGCCGCTCGGCCATCGCCGCGCCGAGTTCCGCCGGTGATTTCACGGCGCGCACCCCGGCCGCCTCGAAGGCGGCGTACTTGTCCGCCGCCGTACCCTTGCCGCCGGCCACGATCGCGCCCGCATGACCCATGCGCTTACCGGCCGGCGCGGTCACGCCGGCGATGTAGGCGACGACCGGCTTGCTCACGAAGCGCCGGATGTACTCCGCGGCCGCCTCCTCGTCGGTCCCGCCGATCTCGCCTACCAGGATGATGCCCTCGGTGCGCGGATCACGCTCGAAGAGCTCCAGCACGTCGATGAAGTTCATGCCGCGCACCGGATCACCACCGACGCCGACACAGCTGCTCTGGCCGAGTCCGATGCGGGTCGTCTGGTACACCGCCTCGTAGGTGAGCGTGCCCGAGCGCGAGACGATGCCCACGCGCCCGCGCTGGTGGATGAAGCCCGGCATGATGCCGATCTTGCACTCCTCGGGCGTGATGACCCCGGGGCAGTTGGGCCCGACCAGCCGGGTCGCCGAGCCGCCGAGGACGGCCTTCACCCGCACCATGTCATTCACCGGGACGCCCTCGGTGATACACACCACGAGCTCGAGCCCCGCGTCGATGGCCTCGAGGATCGAGTCGGCGGCGCCCGCGGGGGGGACGTAGATCATGCTGGCCGTGGCGCCCGTGGCGCGCACCGCTTCCCTGACGGTGTCGAAGACCGGCAGGCCGAGGTGGCGCTGACCCCCGCGCCCCGGGGTGACGCCGCCCACCAGCTGGGTACCGTAGGCGAGCGCCTGCTCGGAGTGAAACGTGCCTTGCTTGCCGGTGAAGCCCTGGCACAGCACCCGCGTATTGCGGTTGACCAGGATGCTCATGCGCGCCTCTTGCGTGCGGCGGCGACCACCTTGCGCGCGGCATCGGTCAGGTCGGTGGCCGGGGTGATGGTCAGGCCGCTCCGTGCCAGCATCGCCCGTGCGGGCTCGGCGTTCGTGCCCTCGAGTCGCACCACGACCGGCACGCGTACGCCGACGTTGCGCACCGCGGTGATCACGCCCTCGGCAATGATGTCGCAGCGCACGATGCCGCCGAAGATGTTCACCAGCACCGCGCGCACGCGCGGATTGGACAGAATCAGCTCGAAGGCCGCCGTGACCCGCTCTGGAGTGGCCCCGCCGCCAACGTCGAGGAAGTTGGCCGGGTTGCCCCCGTGCAGCTTGATGAGGTCCATCGTGGCCATGGCGAGACCGGCGCCGTTCACCATGCAGGCGATATCGCCATCGAGCGAGACGTAGTTCAGATCGTGCGCGGCGGCGCGCCGCTCCATCGGGTCTTCCTGGCTCGGGTCGCGCAGCGCGGCCAGCTCGGCATGGCGCGTCAGCGCGTTATCGTCGACGTTGATCTTGGCGTCGAGCGCGACCAGGGTGCCGTCGGCGGTGACGATCAGTGGGTTGATCTCGACCAGGCTCAGGTCCTTCTCGAGGTACAGCCGGTAGAGCGCAGCAGTGAGCGTGACGAACTGGCCCACTTGCTCACCGCTGAGGCCGAGGCCGAAGGCCAGCTCGCGCGCCTGATGCGGCTGCAGTCCGGCGGCGGGGTGGATGGTGACGCTCAGAATCTTTTCCGGCGTCTCGTGGGCCACGGTCTCGATGTCCATGCCACCGGCGGCGGAGGCAATGAGCGCGATGCGACCGCGCTCGCGATTCAGGGTGAGCGAGAGATAGATCTCGCGGGCCACCTGCGAACCACTCTCGACGTACACCTGGCTGACCGGGAGGCCATCCGCTCCGGTCTGCGCCGTCACCAGGCGCTGCCCGAGGAGCGCAGCCGCGGCCCGCCCGACGTCCTCGGGGTCCTTCACCAGTTTTACGCCACCCGCCTTGCCGCGCCCGCCCGCGTGCACCTGCGCCTTGACCACCCACACCGGGCCGCCGAGTGAGCGGGCCGCTTCGATGGCCTCCGCCGCGCTGCCGGCCGCGCGCCCGGCGGGGACCGGGATGCCATAGGCGCGGAAGAGGTCCTTGGCCTGGTACTCGTGGAGATTCATGCGGGGGCCCGCGCGACAAAGCGCGCATTGTCCTCGAAAACGGCGGCGGCTGACCAGCGCACCTGCGCTGCGATGTGCGTCGCGGTCGGATTGTCAGGGAAGGTGCTAGAGTCGCCCGCAGCCACTCGCGCGCACCGACCGACTTGTCCGCCACCCCGGCCAGCGTCAGCACTCTCCTGACCCCGAGCGATCTCGCCTGGCGTGTCATTGGGCTGCTGAATCTCTACCGGCTGCTCGTGCCGCTCCTGTTGCTCGCACAGGCCCTCGTGGGTCCGGGTTGGGTGCTGCCGGCGCTGCGGCCGCGCCTGTTCGTTTCCGCCTGTATCGCCTACTTCACCGTGGCCCTGCTGCTGGTCATCGCCCGGCGTCTCGCCTGGTCGAGCCTGCGCATCATCGCGCTGGTCAATGCCTGCGCCGACGCCCTGGCGATCGGTCTCATCCTGTACGCGAGCGGCGGGGTCGGCTCGGGCCTGGCGATACTGCTCGTGCTGCCCGTCTTCGCGCTCACGCTCTTGGCCGGCCAGCGCGACGCACTGCTCATCGCCGCAGTCGCGGCGCTGGTGGTGCTCGGCCAGCAGCTGCTGGTCGGCGTTCAGGGGGAGGCCCCGGCGGGCGACTACCTGACGGCCGGAGTCATCGGGGTGGTGCTCTTCATCGTGGCGCTCGCGACCTGGCCGGTCGCGAACCGCCTGCGCGAGAGCGAGGCGCTGGTACGGCGCCGCGAGCTCGATATCGCCAACCTCGCCCAGTTGTCGCAGTACATCGTGCAGCACCTGCGCGAGAGTCTGCTGGTCGTGGACCCTCAGGACCGCATCCGCCTGATCAACGAATCCGCCGCCGAGATCCTCGGCGATCAGAGTGCCTTCCCGGACGCACTGGTCGGTGAGGCCTCTCCCCGGCTCCTCTACCTTCTCGAGTCCTGGCGCCAGAGCGCGCGCGATCCTAACGCCCGGCCCCCGCCCGAGCAGACCTTCGTCGCCGCCGACGGCGCCCGCCTGGTCCGCGCGCATTTCGCGCCGCTGGGCTCGGTGGCGCCGGCCCCGGTGCTGGTGTTCCTCGAGGACACGGGTCTGCTGGCAGAGCGGGTGCAGCAGTCCAAGCTCGCCGCGCTCGGTCGCCTGAGCGCCAGCATCGCACACGAGATTCGCAACCCGGTGGGCGCTATGAGTCACGCCGCACAGCTGCTGGCGGAGTCCCCGAACCTCGCCGAGGAGGATCGGCGCCTCACCCAGATCATCCGTGGCAATGCCGATCGCATCAGCGAGATTATCGAGAGCGTGCAGCGGCTGTCGCGGCGCGAACCGGCCCGCTACGAGCGCCTCTCGCTCGGGCCGTGGATCGAGGAGTTCATCGAGGAGTTCTGCGCCACCATGCAGTGGCCCCGCGACCGGCTCAGCATCGGCGGGCCGGCCGCCGACGTCGAGGTGCGCGTCGACCCGGACCAGCTGCGGCAGATCCTGTGGAATCTATGTGAGAACGCGCTCAAATATGCGCTCACGAACGACTCAACAGAGGCGGTGGAGCTACGATACGGCCGCATGACTGGCACCACCCGACCCTTCCTGGAAGTCGCGGACCGGGGCCCCGGCGTCCCCCCGGAGCACGCCGAGCGCATCTTTGAGCCTTTCTTCAGTGGCGGACGGGGCACCGGGCTGGGCCTGTTCCTGGCACGCGAGCTGGCCCAGACCAACGCGGCCACCCTCCTCTACGAGGCGCGCGCCGGCGGCGGGGCCATCTTCCGTCTAGTGTTTGCCGATCCCCGTCGGTGGGAGGCGCTGTGACCCAGAGCGCCGCCAGCCTGAGCCTCCCGGTGACCGAGCCGCTCGTCCTGGTGGTCGATGACGAGCCAGACCTCCTCGAACTGGTGAGTCTCACCTTGAGCCGCATGAACCTGAAGACCCGCACGGCGGCGGACCTGGCGACCGCCCGCCGCCTCCTCAAGGGCGAGCGTTTTGCGCTCTGCCTGACCGATATGAAGCTGCCCGACGGCAACGGACTGGACCTCGTAGCCTTCATCCAGGAGCACCATGCGGGCACACCGGTAGCCGTCATCACCGCCCACGGTAACGTCGAGTCCGCCGTGCGTGCCCTCAAGCTCGGCGCCTTCGATTTCGTGTCCAAGCCGCTCGATCTCGCGGTGCTACGCAAGCTGGTCGGCAGTGCCATCAAGCTCGGGGAGACGACTGAGGACGCCACTACGCTCACGCTGCGCGGGCCGCGGCTGCTGGGAGGCTCGGCGCAAATGCGGCAGCTGCGCGAGCTGATCGGCCGGGTCGCACGCAGTCAGGCGCCGGTGCACATCTGGGGTGAGTCGGGCACGGGCAAGGAGCTGGTGGCGCGCATGATCCATGAGAGCGGCGCGCGCCGCGAAGGGCCTTTCGTAGCCGTCAACTGCGGGGCCATTCCCACCGAGCTCATGGAAAGTGAGCTATTCGGCCACCGGCGCGGCAGCTTCACCGGCGCCCACGCCGACAAGCAGGGCCTGATCCAGAGCGCTGAGGGCGGCACCCTGTTCCTCGACGAGGTAGCGGACCTGCCCCTGCACATGCAGGTGAAGCTGCTGCGGGTGGTGCAGGAGAAGACGGTGCGCGCCGTCGGCGCCCCGCGGGAGCAGGCGGTGGATGTGCGCATCCTCTCGGCGACCCACAAGAACCTCACCGAACTCGTGGCGCAGGGGCTCTTCCGCGAGGACCTTTTTTACCGCATCAACGTGATTGAACTGCACGTACCGGCGCTGCGGGAGCGCCCGGGGGACATTCCCGAGATTGCCGAGGCGATCCTGGCGCGCCTGTCCCGGCGCGGGACGACGAGCCCGGCCACCCTCTCTCCCCAGGCAGTCCAACTGCTGTCCGCCTACCCCTTCCCGGGCAACGTGCGCGAACTCGAAAACGTCCTGGAGCGGGCCCTTACGCTCTGCAGCGATGCGCAGATCGGCGGTGAGCATATCCGGCTGCGCTCCGGCGTCCGCTCCACACCCGAGACTCCGGCGCTCCCCGCGAACGCGGGGCCCAATACCGCTCTCGGGAGCCAGCTCGAGAGCATCGAACGGGATGCGATCCTGAAGGCCCTTGAGAGGACCCGCTACAACAAGACCGCCGCCGCGAAGCTCCTGGGCATGAGCTTCCGTGCGCTGCGCTACAGGATCAAAAAGCTCGGCATCGAGTAGGTGACGCGGCGCGTCACTTTGTGACGCGCACTTCACCCCCTGGCGTCAGTCGGCGACAGAACTAAGTTAATCAGCCCGCCCGCTCGCGATTATTTTTTGTAGGTGGATCAGAGACTTGGGTGCAACCTCAAGCGGTGGCACAGCGCTTGCTTCATGTTCCCCGGGCGCCCTGTTTGCGCCGCGATTCTGTACCCAAACTTTTAGGAGTTTCCGTAATGAAAGCTGTGCAAAAGGGTTTCACCCTTATCGAGTTGATGATCGTGGTCGCGATCATCGGCATTCTCGCCGCGATCGCGATCCCGGCCTACCAGGACTACACCGTTCGCTCGAAGGTGACTGAAGGCCTTAACTTGGCTGCTGCTGCGAAGACCACCATCTCCGAGGGGTTCCAGTCTGGCGGGTTGGCCGGCGTGACTTCGGCGGCGAACGCGTGGACGTTCCAGCCGACCAAGTACGTGCAGGACATCAACATCAATGGCGCGACCGGCGTTATCCAGGTGACGTACAGCGCCGCCACGCCGCAGATCAGTGCCCAGACCTTGCTTCTGAGCCCCTTCATCACTGTC
>JAFAPI010000001.1 GCA_019247195.1 Gammaproteobacteria bacterium | reverse complement strand
GCCAGCCGGAGCTGAACGACAAGCTCGACGCACCCGAGCTCGCGCAGCTCACGCAGCGCGTGCGCCTGCGCTTCCACCTGCAGACCTTGAGCGACGCCGAGACCCGTGCCTACATCCAGCACCGCCTGGAGGTCGCGGGCGCCGGCGACCGCGCGCTGTTCGCCGCCGACACCTTCCCGGAGATCTTCCGCTACGCCGGCGGGGTGCCGCGCCTCATCAACACCCTGTGCGACACGGCGATGATGGCGGCGTTCACCGCCGACCGCGACACCGTGACGCGCGCCGACATCGCCAGCGCGGTGACCGAGCTGCAATGGGTCGACTTTGCGCACCGGCCGCGGCCGCGCGCCCCGAGCGAGGTGATCCGTGCGCAGTCGGCCACCAGCACCGGCACCCAGGCCCAGCCCGAGGGGCGCCAGCCGCTCGCGCGCCTGCTGATCGCCACCGAGGGCCGCACGGTGCAGGAGGTGGGGCTGCGCCCGGGACGCCTGATCGTCGGCCGCACGCCCGACAATGACCTGCACATCGACAGCCGCTTCATCAGCCGCCACCACTGCCAGCTCATCACCACCCAGACTTCGTGCGTGGTGGAGGACCTCAACAGCACCAACGGCACCTTCGTGCGCACCAACCGGGTGCGCCGCCACTACCTGAACGACGGCGACGTGGTGCTGATCGGCAAGCACGAGCTCATGTACATCGACGAGCGCCCGACGCGCACCCGCTCGCCCCTCGCCGACACGATGCCGGAGCTCGAGAAGCTGGAGGGGGAAGAGGAATCCGAGGAAGCCGACGGCGCGGGGAACGCGGCGCGGGTGCCGGCGAAGTAGCCTTCAGCGCTCCTCGGGCCGGCCGAGCGCGTCCGGGTCGCCGTACTGCGCGCGCAGCGCCCGGTAGTCACGCCGCCGCAGCAGCACCACCACGCCGGCGAGCACCGCCAGCAGACCCAGTATCCCGATCACGAGGCTCAGCCCGCCGTGCAGCGCGAGCGCATAGCTCAACGCGAGCGCGAGCAGCCCGCAGATTATGTAGAACCAGGGCAACCCTTCGTAGACGGGCCGGGAGAACTGTGGCATGGCCGCCCATCCTAACTCGGCGGCGGCTGCTGTTGGAATGGCCGCGGCCCCAGGCGGCCCTCAGGTGGCTACTGCAGCCCCAACAGGCGCGCGATGCGCTCGAGCAGGGAGGGCTTCCACCCATCCACGCTGAAGTCGGTAGGGGACTTCTTGTGGCGCGCAACTTCGGACAGCAGCTCCGCCGGCAGTTTCAGCTGCGGCACGTCCATGGTGGCGTCTTCGGAGTACATCGCGGAGCCTCGTTCGTTGTTTCGCGGGTGGTGACCCTTACGCACTGCCAAGTTAATGACTCCGTGGCTCGTTGGACGTGTGGAGAATCACAGCTTTCAGGGCCGTGCGCATTATGTCGCCCGCAGGTGACAGCGATGTTGAACTAAAGACCCGCGAGTGACGCCGCGCACCGACCGCACTTCAGGCGGTTCCACCGACAGTCAGCCCCTCGATCTTGAGCGTGGGCTGCCCGACGCCGACCGGCACGCTCTGCCCGTCCTTGCCGCAGGTGCCGATGCCGTCATCGAGCTTGAGATCGTTGCCGACCATCGCGACACGCGTCAGCACGTCCGGTCCGTTGCCGACGAGCGTGGCCCCCTTCAGCGGCGCGCCGAGGCGGCCATTCTCGATGGCGTAGGCCTCGCTCGCGGAGAACACGAACTTGCCCGAGGTGATGTCCACCTGCCCGCCGCCGAAGTTGACCGCGTAGATCCCCTTCGGCACCGAGGCGATGATCTCCGCCGGCGCGTGCGCGCCGGGCCGCATGTAGGTGTTGGTCATGCGCGGCAGCGTGAGGTGCGCGAATGACTCGCGCCGCCCGTTGCCGGTCGGCGCCACGCCCATCAGGCGGGCGTTCAGCCGGTCCTGCATGTAGCCGCGCAGCACGCCGTCCTCGATGAGGGTGGTGCACTGGGTGGGCGTTCCCTCGTCGTCGATGTTGAGCGAGCCGCGCCGCCGCGACAGCGTGCCGTCGTCCACCACGGTGACGCCGCGCGCCGCGACGCGCTCGCCGATGCGGCCGGCGAACGCCGAGGTTCCCTTGCGGTTGAAGTCGCCCTCCAGGCCGTGACCGATGGCCTCGTGCAGCAGGATGCCGGGCCAGCCCGGACCGAGCACCACGGTCATCGCGCCCGCCGGGGCCGGCAGCGCCTCGAGGTTCACCAGCGCCTGGCGCACCGCCTCGCGGGCCATCTCGAGCAGGCGCTCGCCCGCGACGAGCTCCTTGAGCGAGAAGCGTCCGCCGCCGCCGGCGAAGCCCTGCTCGCGCCGGCCGTTCTGCTCGACGAGCACCGAGACGCTGAAGCGCACCAGCGGGCGCAGGTCCGCCGCGAGCTGCCCCTCGCTGGTCGCCACCAGGACCACTTCCTCGAGCGCCCCCAGGCTCGCGGTCACGTGCACCACGCGCGGATCGGCGGCGCGTGCGGCGCGGTCGACGCGCTCGAGCCAGGCGACCTTCTCGGTGTCGGCCAGGGCCTGCGCGGGGTCCTGCGGCAGGTAGAGCTGGTGGCCGGCGCGGGCGTGCCAGGCGGCGACGCGCCGCTCCGCGCCCTGCGCGGCGATCGCGCGCGCGGCGCGCGAGGCCTCCTCCAGGGCCGGCAGCACGATCTCATCCGAGTAGGCGAAGCCGGTCTTCTCGCCCGCCAGCGCGCGCACGCCCACGCCCTGCTCGATGCTGGCGCTGCCGTCCTTCACGATGCCGTCCTCGAGCGACCAGGACTCCTGGTGCGCGAGCTGGAAGTAGAGGTCGGCGAAGTCCACCGCGTGCGACAGCACCGAGCCGAAAACGCGGTTGAGGCGCTGATCGTCGAGGCCACTCGGGGCGAGGATCAGCGAGCGGGCGGCGGCGAGCGGGTCGGCAGTGGAGCTCATGGCGGGGAGGTTCCTTCGGTCAGCACACGGTGCGCGAGCGCCGGGAAGCTCGCGCGCACCTGGGATTGGCGCGCCAGGTCGATCTCGGCGACGGCGCATCCGCGGCCGCGCGGCACGCGCTGCAGGATGCGCCCCCAGAAGTCCACCACCATCGTGTCGCCGTAGGTCTCGCGACCGCCGGGATGAAAGCCGGACTGCGCCGGGGCGATAACGTAGCAGAGGTTCTCGATCGCGCGCGAGCGCAGCAGCGTCTCCCAGTGGGCGCGACCGGTCGGCGCGGTGAATGCCGACGGCACGACCAGCAGCTGCGCGCCGCCGGCGCTCAGGCGGCGGTAGAGCTCCGGGAAGCGCACGTCGTAGCACACCGAGAGCCCCAGCCGCCCGGGCGGAGTGTCGACCAGGACGGTGCGCGTCCCCGGGGCGACGTGGGCGGACTCGCGGTAGCTCTCGCTGCGTCCCGGGATGTCGACGTCGAAGAGATGGATCTTGTCGTAGCGCGCGACGCGCTGCCCGTCGGCATCGAACACCAGCGAGGCGGCGGCGACGCGGCCGTCGCCGCCCGCACGCAGCGGCACCGTGCCGCCCACGATCCACAGCTTCAGCCGCCGCGCACTCGCGGCGAGGAACGCCTGTACCGGGCCGCTGCCCTCCTCCTCGGCCCGCGCGCGCTTGTCCTCGTCCCTGAGGCTCATGAACGCGAAGTTCTCCGGCAGCGCGGCGAGCTGCGCGCCGCGCGCCCGCGCCTCCTCGAGCAACGCATCGGCCTGGGCGAGGTTCGCCTCGACCTCGGGGCCGGAGCTCATCTGCAGTGCGGCAACCTTCATCCGCTGCGGTCCTCTCGCTTACTCGGCGGGCGTCACGGTCGGATCCTGCCAGGGCCCACGCAGGTACAGGGTCGGGGGCGCGCGGCCGTGTCCTTCCCCCGCCAGCCAGCCGCGCAGCGCGAGCCACAGGGCGGCGATGCGCGGCGTCGCGGCCAAGCGCCGCATCGGCTGCGGCAGCCGGTCCTCGCCGCGCAAGATCAGCGCCTCGCTGTCGTAGTCGCCGCTCGCCAGGCCGACCCGCCCGCGCACCAGGATCTCCGCCTCGCCGTCGAGGTGCATGTTCGTCGTGCGCGCGATCCCCCGCTCGAGGTCGAAGTCGGCGCTGAGGCTCTGGAACGGCAGCACGCGCGCCGCGCTGTCCTCGGCCTGCGGCTCGAGCGCGCTCAGCAACGCCGGAACCACGAAGAGCGGGAACGGCGCGCCGACTTCGCTGGCGCGCGCCTGTCCGGACTCGATCTGCATATGGAGATGGCCGCCGAGGGTTGCAAGGGGTGCCGAGTGTGCCCAGTGCAGCTCACCCTCGAGACGCGCCCGCGGCGCGGTGAGGTCCGGGCGCCAGCCCAGGGTGGCGAGGGTGGTGGCGAGGTCGTGGCTCGCCAGGTGCAGGTTCAGCGCGCAACCGCCGCCGCGCAGCGCGCACTGGGCGCGGCCACTGCCCTGCAGCTGCGGGCCCTGCCAGAGGAGGTCCTCGATGAGCAGCTCGTCCGCGCGGCGCGAAACGGTCGCGCCGACGGCGCCGAGCAGGTCGCCCGCGCCGCGCAGTGCGCCGATATCCACGCGCAGCGTGGGGCCAAAGAGCTCGAGCAGCCCGGCGGCGGCGGCGAGCCCCTGCTCGGGCTGCGCCAGCGTGAGGCGTGCGAGGCGCAGCTGCGCGCGGTGCACGCCGTCGCCCTGGGACGGCCAGCTCAGGCTCCCGGCCAGCTCCGGCCCCCGCAGCTCGAGTTGCCCGCCGGCGCTCCCCGCCGTGAGGGTCAGCTCGCTGTCAGGGTAGGCCTGCGGCCCGAGGAGCAGCGCCTGCGCGGCGAGCTCGGCGCTGACGGGTGGCAGCACCGGGGCACGCGCCTGCTGCTGCCACAACGCGAGGTACGCCGTGAGATCGAGCCGCGGCAATGCCCCGCGCACGCTCAGCAGTGCCGCCTCCGGCAGCACCGGTGCGCCGCCGGCCCCGCAGAGCACCGCGCCGCGCGCGATGCGCCACTGCGCGTCGCGGCGCTCGAGCGCCAGCACGCCGTTCAGGCGCTCTCCCACTCCGAAGCGCAGCTGCGCGGCGTCCGCGCCGCCCTGCGCCTGGATATGCAGCGGCAGCGCGCTGCCGGCGGACTTGGCGAGCGGATCGGGCAGGCGGCTCACCACCGCCGTCAGCGGCGCCTCCGCCCGCAGCACGAAGGCCGTGTCGGGCGCGCCCGGCTGCAGGGTGAGCTGCGCGCTCCAGTCGGTACTGCCGGACAGGGGCGGCGGCCCGTCGGCGCTCGTGGGCAACGCCTCGCGCAGGTCGGCAGAGCCGCGGCCGCTGAGAGTGACGGAGGAGCTCCCCTGCAGCGAGCGGGTGCTCACCGTCACGGTCGCCGGACCGCGCAGCCAGCGGCCATTCACGCTGCCGCGCAGCTCGCCGGCCCGCAGTCGCAGCGTCCCGCGCAGCCCCTCGAGCGCGGGCACCCCCGCCAGTGGCCGCAGGCTGACCCCCTCGAGGAGCGCGGTCAGACGCGAGCGAGCCAGGTCGAGCTCCTCCGGCGAGCCCGTCAGATCGAGCTCGAGCCGCGTGGCCCCCTGTGCCTCGAGGTCGCTCCCCGGCGCATAGGCGGCGAGCGCGGGCTGCGTGCGCAGCCAGCTCAAGGCGTCCTCCGCGCGGCCGCGCAGCCGCGCCTGCAGCTGACCGCGCGCGGCGCCGGGGCGCCAGCGCACCCGCCCCGTCTCGATCGCAAAGCCCTGCAGCTCACCGTGGCGCAGCAGGGCCGTGAGTTCACCGCCGCGCAGCGTGAGCCGCGCGTCCAGTCCGCGCAGCGCCGGAGTGCCGGCGCCCGCGAGCGCGAGCTCGCGCAGCTCGAGCGTCCCGCCGGTGCGGGGGCCGAGCGCTCGTCCCGGCCCCAGCGGCCCGTCCAGCGCCTCGTGCACCTCGAACGCGGCGCGCTCGACCCGTCCCTCGGTCAGCCGCGCGAGCGGCGGGTAATGCGCCGCCAGTGCGGAGGCGAGCGGTCCGAGCTCGAGTGCGCGCAGCGTGGCGGCGCCGTCGAGCTGCACGGGCTGTCCGGGCGAGCCGTGCAGCGTGAAGCGGCCCGCCAGGCTCGACTCGCCCTGGGTGAGCTCCAGATCCTCCGCGCTGAGCTGCCATCCCTGTGCTCGGGCGCGCACGTTGAGCTGCGCGCGCACCGCCAGCGGGGCCAGCTCCGCGCCACCGCCGGCCAGGCGGGCGTCGGTGGCCTCGAGCCGCACCTGCAGCTCGCCCTCACTCGCGGCGAGGTGCGCGCGCACGCCGCGCAGCGCG
>JAFAPI010000223.1 GCA_019247195.1 Gammaproteobacteria bacterium | reverse complement strand
GCGCCTCGCGCAGATCGAGGTTCGCCACGCGCGCCTCGCGCAGCTGCTGCACGATGCGGGCGCGGGCCGCCGGCTCGAGGCTCCACTGCGGACTGTTGAGGAAGCTCGCCCACTCCTCGAACTCCGCCCGCTCGCCCCCGACCAGCGCGAGTGCGCGCAGGGCCTGGGCCGGCAGCGCCTGCACGGCGAGCGGCTCGGTGTCGAGCTGCACGACCGCCGCCGAGCGCTCCGGGTGCGGCCCCTCGAGGGCGCCGGGCTCGATCGCCTGGCGCAGCAGCGCCGCGAGCCGCTCGCGCCGGCCACCGCTGCCGGGTACGACCAGCAGCAGTTGTGCGGCGGGGTCGCGGGTCAGCTCACCGACGCACCAGGCACACATCGCCTCGAGCTCCGCCTCGGGATCTGCCGGGCGCACGAGGGCGACGTCCTCGAGCGGCGCGGCGACGGCGGGGGCGAGGAGACGGCCCCGCGCGCGCACCCAGGGCGGCGGGGCGAGGAATCCCCCCGCGGCCAGTTGAGGTCCGCTCGCGAGGCGCGCCGCGAGATCGTCGGCGGCGGCCGCCTCGAGTGCCGCGGCGCGCTCGCGGAAGCGCGACTGCACGGCGTGGAGCAGTCCGGCCTCCCGCTGCGCGGGTCCGCCTGAGACCGTGAGACCGTATTCGAGCGCGAGGGTGCGCGCCTGCAGCAGGCTGCTCGCGAGGGCGGCGGTGTCGAGCAGGGCCAGCCCCTCGGCCACCGCCGCGACGCTCTCGTGCCAGAGGCGCCAGTCCTCGGCGGCACTGAGCACGCGCGGCCAGGGCTCGGCCGCTTCAGCGCCCTGGCGCTCGGCTTCGCGGCGCCGCCAGGCCGCCGGCGTGCACACGCTCGGGGTGGTCCATACCGTGGCCCCGGCGGCGAGCTGCGTGCGGGCGTAGGCGAGCTCTACGGCGCGGGCCTGCTCCGCGCTGGGGACGAGGAGCGTGCCACCGTTGCGCAGATGCGCCGCGAGTTCGCTGCCGAGGGTGAGCAAGGGAGCGGACGACCCGCGCTAGCTGAACCGCCCCGGGATGAGGTTGCTCACCCGGGCCGGGGCTGAGCCGGCCTCATCCGCCGCGTAACGTCCGAGCAGCGAGTCGATGCGGGCGAAGACCTCGCGCAGCGTCGCGGCATCGGGCAGGTTGGTGACGCGGAAGTGATCGCGGTAGGGAACGTTGAAGCTCACGCCCGGGGCCACCAGCACGTGCTTCTGCTCGAGCAGCTCGAGGGCGAACTGCTGATCGTCGAAGCGCGGCAGCCGCTCCCGGTCCACACCGACGAAGGCGTACATCGCCCCGCCGGGGGGTTGCAGGCTCAGGAAGCGGCTGCGCGCCACCGCGGCGAGGATCTCAGCGCGCGACTCGTGCAAGCGGCCGCCGGGAGCGGTGAGTTCGTGGACGCTCTGGTGACCGCCGAGCGCGGTCTGCACCGCCCACTGCCCCGGCACGTTACTGCACAGCCGCAGCGAGGAGAGCAGCTCGAGGGCGTGCAGGTAATCCGCCGCGGCGCGCGTGCGGCCGCTGAAGGCGGCCCAGCCGACCCGGTACCCGCAGGCGCGGTAGACCTTCGACAGGCCGGCGAGCGTGCAGCACAGCGTGTCGTGGGTCAGGGTGGCCATCGGCACGAACTCGCCCCCGTCGTAGATCATCTGGTCGTAGATTTCGTCGCTGAACAGCACCAGCGCGTGTCGCTCGGCGAGGCGCGCCAGCGCGGCGCACACCGCCCGCGGGTAGAGCGCGCCGGTCGGGTTGTTGGGGTTGATGAGCACGAGGGCACGCGTGCGCGGGGTGACCAGGCTCTCGAGCTCCTGCGGGTCGGGCACGAAGCGGTTCTCGACCCGGCACGGATAATGCACGGCACGGCCGCGGTTCAGCGTGACCGCGGCGGTCCACAGCGGGTAATCCGGGCTCGGTACGAGCACCTCGTCCCCGTCGTTGAGCAGCGCGCGCAAGGTGAGATCGATGAGCTCGCTCACGCCGTTGCCGAGGAACACCTCCTCGACCGACACCCCGCCCACGCCGCGCGCCTGCTGCTGCATCACCACCGCCTCGCGCGCGGGGAAGATGCCCTGCTGATGACAGTAGCCCTCGGCCTCGGCGAGGTTCTCGATCATGGCGAGGCGCATCGTCTCGGGCGTGCGCAGGCCGAAGGCGCGCGGGTTGCCGATGTTGAGCGAGAGGATCTCGTAGCCGAGCCGCTCGAGCTCGTGCGCGCGGCGCGCCAGGCGGCCACGGATCTCGTAGCGGACGTGGCGCAGTCCCTCACTCGGGCGTACGTAGGGTTCGGCCATCCCGCAAGAATAGCAGCGGCGCGCCGCCGCGACCCCTCAGCCGCCGGGCGGCAGCTCGCGCCAGCGGTGGCAGGCGATCTCGTGTCCCGGCGCCACGCTCTCCCACGGGGGCACTTGCGCCGCGCAGCGCGCCAGGGCGTAAGGGCAGCGCGTGCGAAACACGCAGCCCGAGGGCGGAGCGAGCGCCGAGGGCATCTCGCCCGGGCGCACCGCGGCGAGGCGTGCCCGCTCCACCGCGGGATCCGCGGCGGGCTCGGCGCGCAGCAGCTCCTGGGTGTAGGGGTGGCGCGCGGCGCCATGCAGCAGCGTCACCGGCCCGCGCTCCATGCGCCGTCCCAGGTAGAGCACGAGCACCTCGTGACAGAGCGCGCGCACCGCGGCGAGGTCGTGGCTCACGAAGAGCAGCGTCAGCGGGGCCGCGCGCTGCGAGCGCGCGAGGAGCGCACTCACCTGCGCCTGACTGGTCGCATCGAGCGCGCTCATGGGCTCGTCGCAGCAGAGCACGCGGGGGTTGAGCACCAAGGCCCGCGCGATGGCCACGCGCTGGCACTGACCGCCGGAGAGCTCGTGCGGGTGGCGTGCCAGGAGCTCGGGGCCGAGGCCGACCGCCTGCAGGACGGCGCAGACCGCGGCGGAGCGTTCGGCCGCCGCGAGTTGCGGCGCATGCACCGCGAGTCCCTCGCCCACCGCCTCGGCGACCGTGAGGCGCGGATCGAGACTGCCGGCGGGATCTTGGAAGATCAGCTGCCGGTTGCGCCGTTGCCCGCGCAGGGCCGCTGCCCCGAGGGAGGCGAGGTCCGTGCCGTCCCAGCGCACCCTGCCCTCGCTGGGGGGTTGCAGCGCGAGCGCCACGCGCAGCAGCGTCGACTTGCCGCTGCCCGACTCGCCCACGATCCCCAAGGAGACCCCGGCTGCCAGTGTCAGATCAAGCCCGTGCACCGCTTCGAGTGTCGGTCCCCGCCAGCCCGGCAGGCGGTGCCTCACGCTCACGCCCTGCAGCGCGAGGAGTGCGGCGCCGGCGGCCGGCGGGGACTCGGCGGCGGCCGGTGTACCGGCGGGGCCCGGCCGCCACGCACCGCTGCGCACCTGGCGTCCGGCCTCAAGCTCGGCCACGCGGTCGGCGATACCCGCGAGGCTGCCCAGATCGTGGGTGATCAGCACCAGGCTCAGCCCGCCGCCTTCCTTCAGCGCCGCGAGCAGGGCGAGGATCTGCGACTGCACCGTGAGGTCGAGCGCGGTGGTGGGCTCATCCGCGATCAGCAGCCGCGGCTCGGCGGCGAGCGCAAGCGCGATCATGGCGCGCTGGCATAGGCCTCCCGAGAGCTCGTGGGGGTATTGCTGCAGGCGGCGGGCGGCATCACTCACCTGCACCCGCTCGAGCAGGTCCCGGGCGTGGCGGCGCGCGAGCGCGCGGCTCTCGCCGCAATGGCGCCGGCGCACCTCAGCGAGCTGCGCGCCGATGGTGGCGTGCGGGGTCAACGCCGCACGCGCGTCCTGGAAGACGAGGCCGATCTTCCCGCCCCGCAGTCGGTCGAGCGCCCGGCGCGGCAACCCGAGCAGCTCCGTCCCGGCATAGCGCGCGCTGCCACTCACCTGCGCCTGCGGCGGCAGCAGGCCGAGCGCGGCAAGGAACAGCTGGCTCTTGCCCGCGCCCGAGGGACCGACGACGCCCAGGCACTCCCCCGGCTGCACGTCGAGGTCGACGCCGTGCAGCACTGGCGCTGCGCCCGGATAGCGCACCGTGAGGGCGCGCAGGCTCAGCAGCGGCTGCGCCTCAGGCCGCACGGGGGTCGAGCGCGTCGCGCAGCGCGTCGGCGAGCTGGTTCAGTGCCAGCAGCAGCGCCACCAGGAAGCCGGCCGGCACCAGCAGTATCCAGGTGGCGGACTCGAGCTCCTGCGCGCCGAGGAAGATGAGGTTGCCGAGGCTGGCGCGCGGCTCCTGCACGCCGAGCCCCAGAAAGCTGAGAAAGCTCTCGAAGAGGATCATCTGCGCGATCGTGAGGGTGGCGTAGACGAGCACCGGCCCGAGGAGGTTGGGCACGACGTGGCGGACCACGATGCGGGCCGGCGGCACGCCGAGGGCACGCGCGGCCTCGATGAAGGGGCGCTGCTTCAGGGCGAGAGTCTCGCCGCGCACGATGCGTGCGGTGGTGAGCCAGCCGACCGCGCCGAGCGAGAGCAGCAGCACCGTGAGGCTGCCGCGCGGCAGCAGCGCGGTCAGGATGATGACGATGAATAGGTAAGGGAGCGAATAGAGCACGTCGACGAAGCGCATCATCCACACACCGGTGCGGCCCGGGACGAACCCGGCCACGGCGCCGAAGCCGACGCCGATCACGAGGCTGAGCGCACTCGCCAGCAGGCTGACCAGGAGCGAGATCCGTACCGCGCTCAGCGTGCGCACGTAGAGATCGCGGCCGAGACGGTCGGTGCCCAGCCAGTGCGCGGCGGTGAGACCGGGTGGCTGCGCCAGGTGCCGCCAGTCGAGGGTCTCGGTGCCCCAGGGGCTGAGCAGCGGTCCGAGCAGGGCGAGCGCGCCGATCAGGCCGAGGGCGAGCAGCGCCCAGCGCGCATCCGCACGGCGCAGCAGCCGCTGCAGCGTGCGCCCTGCCTGCGACGTCGGGAGCGGCTCAGGCATGACGCACGCGCGGATCGAGCCAGCCGTAGGCGAGGTCGACCAGCAGGTTCAAGAGCAACGTGAGCGTCGCGTAGACCACGATCATGCCGAGCACGAGCGGGTAGTCGCGGTCGATCGCCCCCTGCACCAGGTAGCGTCCGGTACCGGGTAACCCGAAGACGCTCTCCACGACGAGCGAGCCGGTGATGAGAAAGGCGAGCGTGGGACCGAGGTAGCTGACGACCGGCAGCAGCGCCGGGGGCAGCGCGTGCCGCCACAGGACGCGAAGCGGCCCGAGACCCCGCGCCTGGGCACTGCGCACGAACGGCGCGCGCAGCGTCTCGAGGAGGCTCGCGCGCATGAGGCGCGCCAGGTAGGCGGCCACCGGCAGCCCCAGGGTGAGGGCGGGCAGGATGAGGAAGCGACCCCCGCCCGGTTGCCATCCGGCCACCGGCAGCCAGCCGAGCCCGATGCCGAAGAGGAGCGCCAGCAACGGACCGATGACGAAGCTCGGCAGCGCGAGCAGCAGCGCGCTCAGCACCGCGAGGACGCGGTCAGTGCCGCGCTGCGCGTGAAGCGCCGCCGCGATCCCGCACGGCAGGCCGAGCGCCAGTGCGAGCGCGAAGGCGCACGCGCCGAGCGTGGCGCTCACCGGCAGGCCCTGCGCGATCAGCTCGCGGACCGTGAAGTCGCGGGCGCGCAGCGAGGGCCCGAAGTCTCCGTGCGCCAGCCCGCGCAGGTAGTGCAGGTACTGGCGCGGCCAGGGCTGGTCGAGACCGTAGGCCCGCGTCAGGTTGGCACGTACCTGCGGGCTCAGCGCCTGCTCCTGATCGAATGGCCCCCCGGGCGCACTGCGCAGGATCGCGAAGGACAGGGTGAGGATGACGAGGAGTGTCGGCAGAAGGCCCGCGAGGCGCCGCAGGGCGTAGCTCAGCATGCGGCGGACTTTAGGGACGGGGTGCGCAATCCGTCAACGCCGCGGCTGGCCGCGTCAACACCCGCCCCGGGGCGGCCCGCTATACTGCCGGCCCCGCCGTCGTCGCGGCGGAGATGGGTCAGGCAATGAAGCGCATTCTGGTCGGCATCAAACGCGTCGTCGATTACAACGTCCGCATCCGGGTCAAGCCCGATGGCAGCGGCGTCATCACCGAGGGGGTGAAGATGAGCATCAACCCCTTCGATGAGATCGCGCTGGAAGAGGCGCTGCGTATCAAGGAACGCGGCGGCACCGAGGAAGTGGTGGTGGCCACCGTCGGCCCCGCGGATTGCCAGGCCCAGCTTCGCACCGCGCTCGCCATGGGCGCCGACCGCGCGCTGCACGTGCAGGCCGAGGGGGTCATCGAGCCGCTCGTGGCCGCGCGCGCGCTGCTGAAGCTCATCGAGCGTGAGCAGCCGCTGCTGGTCATCCTCGGCAAGCAGGCCATCGATGATGACAACGGCCAGACGGGGCAGGTGCTGGCCGCGCTGTGGGACCGGCCGCAAGCCACCTATGCCTCCAAGCTCGAGATCAGCGGCGGCACCGCGCGGGTAACGCGCGAGGTGGACGCGGGGCTGGAGACGCTCGAGGTCGACCTCCCGGCGGTGATCACCACCGATCTGCGCCTGAACGAGCCGCGCTACGTGAAGCTGCCCGACATCATGAAGGCCAAGAAGAAGCCGCTCGAGACACTGCCGCTCGCGCAACTTCAGGTCGAGCCGCGCCAGCAGCTGAAGCTGGTGAAGTTCGAGCCGCCCCCGCAGCGGCAGAAGGGTATCCGCGTCAAGGACGCCGGCGAGCTGGTCGCGGCGCTGAAGAAGAAGGGACTGCTGTGACCGACATCCTCATCGTGGCCGAGCACGACGCTGCGCGGCTGAACGTCAGCACCGCCAAGTGTGTGAGCTGCGCGCGGGCGTTGGCCGGCGCGAGAGTCACGGTGCTGGTGTGCGCCGCCGATGCGGCCGCGGTCGCCGGCCAGGCGGCGCAGCTCGAGGGCGTCGACAAGGTGCTGACCCTGGAAAACCCGGCCAACGCCCCTGCCCTCGCCGCCGTGCTCGCCCCGCAGGTCAGCGCGCTCGCGGCGCCGTACGCGCTCGTGCTCGGGCCCTCCACGACCTTCGGCAAGGACCTGATGCCGCGCGTCGCCGGACTGCTCGGCGCGCCGCAGGTGAGCGACATCATGGCGCTCGAGAGCCCGACCCGGTTCCGTCGCCCCGTGTACGCGGGCAATGCGCTCCTCACCGTCGAGAGCGAGCCGGGCACGAAAGTGATCGGGACGGTGCGCATGGCCTCCTTCGAGGCCGCGACCGGCGGCGGTGCGGCGCCAATCGAGAAGGCGAGCGTGTCGGTGCAGCTGCCGACGCATACCCGCTTCGTGTCCGTGTCGGCGGCGAAGAACGACCGCCCGGACCTGCAGACCGCGACGCGCGTCATCTCCGGCGGGCGCGCGCTGGGCAGCGCCGATGGGTTCAAGATTCTCTACAGTCTCGCCGACAAGCTCGGGGCGGCGGTCGGTGCCTCGCGCGCGGCGGTGGACGCCGGCTACGCGCCGAACGAGATGCAGGTCGGACAGACCGGCAAGATCATCGCCCCGGAGCTGTACGTGGCGGTCGGCATCTCCGGCGCCATCCAGCACCTCACCGGCATCAAGGATGCGCGCACCATCGTCGCCATCAACAAGGACGGCGAGGCGCCGATCTTCGAGGTCGCCGACTACGGCCTGGTCGGCGATCTCTTTCAGATCATCCCCGAGATCGAGCGTCTGGTGAGCTAGAGCTGACCGAGCACGTGCTCGGCGGCGGACACCTTGAACTGTCCGGGCGCCTCGACCTCCACCGCGCTCGCCACCCCGTCGCGGACGATGAGCGCGAAGCGCTGGCCGCGCATGCCCATCCCATGGCGCGTGCCATCGAGTTCCAGACCGAGCTTGCGGGCGTACTCGCCGTTGCCGTCGGCCAGCATCAGCACCTTGTCGCCGACGTTCGAGGCCTTGCCCCAGGCATTCATCACGAACACGTCGTTGACCGCCATGCAGGCGATGGTATCCACGCCCTTGGCACGGATCTGATCGGCGAGCTCGACGAAGCCTGGCAGGTGCTTGGCATCGCAGGTGGGCGTGAAGGCGCCCGGCACCGAGAACAACACGACGGTCTTGCCCTTGAAGAGCTCATCGGTCGTCACGTCCTTGGGGCCCTCCTTGGTCATGCGCTTGAGCGTCCCCTGCGGCATACGCTCGCCAGCCTTGATCGTCATAATCGCTCCTTTGCTGTGGGCGGCGCGCTCGCGCCGCCCGCTAAGTTAGAGGGCCGGGGGATCGCTCCCCCGGCCCTCGGGTGTCATCGCTCGCGCGCCAGGAACGGCGCGGGGGTGTTCAGGCCTGGCGGGCGTGCAGCACCCACAGGTTCGCGAGCTTCTCGAGCTGCGGGTCGCCCTTGACCGACTTGAAGGACTTGACGGCGTCATCCTTGCGTCCGGCCTTCAGCTGCGCGATTCCGAGCATGAGATGCGCCTCGGCGTCGTTGCGCAGGCCACCCTTGGTGATGCCCTTCTGCATCGCATCGACCGCCTTGTCGTACTGGCCGTAGCCGAGGTAGGCGACGCCCACGCCGAAGTTCTTGGCGCCGGTCTGTGCCGCGTCCGCCTCGCGCTCGGTCTTGGCGAGCGTCGCCTGGTCGTTGGCCGCGTTCTTCCTGGCGGTCTCGAGCAGGCGCTGGTTGCGCGCCTTGATATTGGGGTCGGTGAAGACGTTCTTGTCGAAGCCCTTCTGCAGCACCTTCTGCGCCTCGCCCGGCGAGCCCGCCTCGATGGCGAGGTTGGCCATCTCGTTGTAGTCCTGCGGGTTCTTCAGCACGTCGACGTCGTTCATCAGCCGGTAGGTCTGCAGCGTGACCGCGTCATTGCCGGTGACGGCCTGGCGCACCGAGAACAGCAGCGCCTCCCAGTGCTCGGGCTTGGGGTAGTAGGAGACCATGCGCTCGAGCGCATGCTGCTGGCAGCCGTTGTCCTCCATCTTCACGCAGGCGCTGAGCAGCAGTGACAGCTGCTGCTCCTTGGGCGTCTGGCCGGCCTTGATCTCCTGGTCGACCAGCTGATCCTCGATGCGGAAGGTGTCCTTCCAGTCGTTCTTCAGGTAGTAGGCCTGGGCGAGCAGGTTCTTGTTGTCCTCGCTCGCGTAGCCCGCCTTCACCGCGCGCTGCGCGAACTCGATCGCCTTGTCGTAGTTCTTGGTGGCGTAGTTGAGCGAGATCAGGTTGCGCACCAGCGAGGGCACCTCAGCCTCGGGCATGAAGCTGCTGTTGAGCTTCGCCTCGCAGTACTTGGCGGCCTCGGCGTAGTTCTGCGCCCCTACCCCCGCGGCACAGCCGAACTCGGCGATGGTGAATTGATCGAACGGCGTCTTGTCCGGGATCGACTCGGCCTCGTGCACCTTGGTCAGCGCGTCGTTGTACTTCTTGGCGTTGTAGGAGTCCTGCGCGGGCTTCATGATCTTGGCGACTTTCTCGCTGACCTTGTTCTTGTCGCTTTTCTCCGCCGCCACCACCGTGCCCGCCGCGAGCAGGCTCCCGCCAGCCAGCAAGGCCACTGCAATCGATGCTCTGAGCTTCATACGTTCTCTTCAGTCCTCAATTAGCCGGCCCCGAACTGGGCCACGTTCACGAAGCCGATCTTGACCATGTGGTTGTGCTGCGCCGCGGCCAGCACCTTGGCGACCACGTCATAGCGCGCGCGCCGGTCGGGGCGCAGATGGATCTCCGGCTGCGGATCCTTGGCGGCCTCGTTGTGGAAATACCCTTCCAGGGTCGCAAGGTCGGCTACCGGGTTGCCGTTCCACACCACCGTGCCGTCGGAGTCGATCTCCAGATCGATGACCTCGGGCGGGGTATCCGGCGGCGGTGGCTGCGCGTTCGGGTTCGGCATGTCGAGCTTCACCGCGTGCGTCATGATCGGCAGCGAGACGATCAGCGTCACCAGCAGCACCAGCATCACATCGATGAGCGGCGTGGTGTTGATGTCGCACATCACCGCGCCCGAGCTCGTCCCCACGCTCATTGCCATCTGCGTTGCGCTCCTTAACCTGGGCTCAGCGGTAGCCGCGCACGCCGTGGTCCGGTTCGGTGAGGAACCCGACCTTGACGATGCCGCCGCGCTGGATCATGTACATCACGCGACCGATCGCTTCGTAGCGCGTCTCCTTGTCGCCGCGGATGTGGATTTCCGGCTGCGGCTTGCGGACCGCTGCGGCCTTCACGTTGCTGAGCAGATCCTGCGAACTGCTGATCCGCTTGTCGTTCCAGTACACGGTGCCGTCCTTGTCGAGGGCGATGGTAATGTTCTCCGGCTTGGTCTGGGTCGGTATGTTGACCGCCTTCGGCAGGTTGACCTTCACCGTCTTGTTGATGACGGGGATCGTGATCAGAAAGATGATGAGCAGCACCAACATGACGTCCACCAGCGGCGTCGTGTTGATGGTCGACATCACCGTCTGCTCGTCCCCGGACTGGCCGACACTCATCGCCATAGGCAGTACTCCTTACCAGATGCGGATCTGCACCCAGGGCCTGCGGGCGGCAAGTCCCGCCCGCCAGCAGGCCCCGCGCGTCCTACTTGCCGACCGGTGAGGCCTTCGCGGCCGCCGGGCGGGCGCCACCCATCGTCGCGGTCGGGTCTGCGGTCGCCACACGCGCCCCGCTCACCAGGTAGGCGTGCAGGTCGCTGGCAAAGTTCCGCAGCGCATCCGTGAGCACCTTGTTGCGGCCGAGGAGCCAGTTGTAACCCATGACCGCGGGCACGGCGACGAACAGACCGATGGCGGTCATGATGAGCGCCTCGCCGACGGGACCCGCCACCTTGTCGATGCTCGCCTGGCCGGCGACACCGATGTTGACCAGGGCGTTCAGGATGCCCCACACCGTGCCGAACAGGCCGACGAACGGCGCGGTCGAGCCGACGGTGGCCAGCAGGCCGAGGCCGTTCTGCATCTTGCTGATCACCCCGTCCACCGCGCGCTGCAGGGACATGGTGATCCACTCGTGCAGGTCGATGCGGTCGGTGAGGCGGCCGTCGTGGTGCGAGGCGGCGCGCAGGCCGTCCTCGGCGATGACGCGGAACTCATCGCCCTTCTTGAGGCGATCGACACCGTCCTTGACCGACGGGGCGGTCCAGAACTGCTTCTCGACCACGCGGGCTGACTTCTTCAGCTTCGCCTGATCCCACAGCTTGGTGAGGATCACGTACCAGGACGCGAGTGACATGATGGCGAGCAGGATCAGCACGCCACGGGCGATCGGATCGCCACCGGCCCACAGGGCCTGCAGGCCGTAGGGGTTGTCGGTGGTAACGGTACCCGGTGTGGCGGCTACGGGTGCGGCGGGGACTTGGTTTTCCATAGTTTCCTCGAAAAAAAGCCGCTCTGAAGGGGCGGCGCTTTAGTCAAACCTCTACTTCTGCATCTTGAAGGTGACACGGAAATTAAAGCAGTCCTGGACCGGCTTGCCGTCCTCGGTGCCGGCGATGTAGCGCCCCGCCTTGGCGAGGTTGAGCGCGCCCTCATCCAGGCGCGCGCTGCCGGAGGAGGTCTGGATCGCCGGTGCTTCGGCGAGCTTGCCGGTCGGCGCGACGCACACGTGGACGATGGAGGAGCCCTCCTCGTTCAGACGCTTCGACGCCGCGGGGTAGTAGTCCTCGGAGTTGGGGAAATTCTTGCCGGTGCGCGCCGGCGTGCGCGACGAGGGCGGCCGCGGGGCCGCGGGGGTCGGCTTGGTGGTCACGTTGGTGATGGCGGTCGTGGTGGTCGCCACCGGCAGCTCCACGATGGTGTCGGTCGGCGGGATCTCCACCGGCGGGCGCTCGAAGGTCGGGGGCGGTGGTGGCGGGGGCGGCGCCTCCTTGTGCGTCTCAGTCTCGATGACGGTCTGGATCGGCGGCGCGATCACCTCGAGTGCCCGGTGCGCCAGTCCGGTCGCCAGTGCCCACGCGATGATGACGTGCAGCGCCAGGATCGCGCACACGACTACGCCGCGGCGGGTGAAAAAGCCAGTGTCCTGTTCGAGGTAGGCAGCCATGTGTTGTTGCTAGACCAAGTCAGCCGACCAATTCCACCGTGTCATCGCGGCCTCCACGCCCCCATGACCCGGACCCCGAAATCCGCGCAGTTTCCCGCGGCGGACTCCCCCTCCATCATAACGGCCAACGCACCTGTTCCCGCATCCGGCCGGTCGGACCGCTGATTATAAGAATCGGTCAGACTCGGTTTCGCAGCGCGCGCAGCGACGGATGCTGCGGCGAAGAGTAACCGCTGCTTTTGGGACTGACAACTCCGGCGGCGGCTTAAGAATTGCGCCGACGTGCCTGTATCGGCTCAGTCACCGCTCCTTGCGCGGCGCTGCCAACCAGGCGCGCGTATTTCGCGAGCACGCCGTGCCGGGCGTACGCGCGCGGCGGCCGCCAGGCGCTCCGGCGCCGCTTGAGCTCTGCGGGGGAAAGCTCTACCGAGAGCTCGCGACGCCGCGCATCGATCCGGACCCGATCCCCGCTCTGGAGCAGACCCACAGGCCCCCCCACCGCGGCCTCCGGGGCAATATGTCCGACCACGAAGCCGTGGCTGCCGCCGGAGAAACGCCCGTCGGTAATGAGGGCGACCTCCTTGCCGAGCCCGCGGCCCATGATGGCGGAGGTCGGACTGAGCATCTCGCGCATGCCGGGACCGCCCTTGGGTCCCTCGTAGCGGATGACCACGACGTCGCCTGCGCGGATGCGGCCGTCGAGGATCGCCTTGGTGGCCCGTTCCTCGCCGTCGAAGACCCGCGCGCGACCCTCGAACTGATCGCCCTCCTGCCCGGTGAGCTTGGCGACCGCGCCCTCGGGCGCGAGGTTGCCGTAGAGGATCACCAGGTGACTGTCGGCTTTCAGGGGGTTAGACAGCGGCCGCACAATGTCCTGACCGCTCATGTACATCGGCGTGTTTTGCAGATTCTTTCGCAGTGTGTTTCCGGTCACCGTCAGGCACTCCCCGTGCAGCAGGCCCGCCTCGAGGAGCATGCGCATGAGAGGCTGGATCCCGCCGATCGCGACCAGCTCGGACATGAGGTAGCGGCCGCTCGGCTTGAGATCCGCCAGCACCGGTACGCGCCGGCCGAGGCGGGTGAAGTCCTCGAGCTTCAGGCGCACGCCGGCCGCGTGGGCGATGGCGAGCAGATGCAGCACCGCGTTGGTCGAGCCCCCGAGGGCGATGACCACGGTGATGGCATTCTCGAATGCGCGGCGCGTGAGGATGTCGCGAGGCTTCAAACCCGTGCGCACCAGACGCACCACCGCTTCCCCGGCGCGGCGACAATCCGAGCGCTTGGCCTCTCCCACGGCCTCCTGCGCCGAGCTGCCGGGCAAGGACAAGCCCAAGGCCTCGATGGCCGAGGCCATCGTGTTGGCGGTGTACATCCCGCCGCAGCTGCCCGGACCGGGGATGGCGGTACGCTCGATCTCGAGCAGCCCCGCGGCGGAGAGTCGGCCCGCGGCCCGCGCCCCGACCGCCTCGAACACCGAGACGATGTCGCGGCGCTGCACCCCCGGGCGGATCGTGCCGCCGTAGACGAAGACCGCCGGGCGGTTGAGCCGGGCGATCGCCATCGCCGCCCCCGGCATGTTCTTGTCGCAGCCCCCCACCGCGACCAGGCCGTCGAAGCCGGCCGCGCCCGCTACCGCCTCAATCGAGTCGGCGATGATCTCGCGCGACACCAGCGAGTAGCGCATGCCCGGGGTGCCCATCGAGATCCCGTCCGAGACGGTGATGGTGTTGAAGAGCACGCTCTTGCCTCCGGCGCCGTCGACGGCGGTGGCGGCCTCGCGCGCGAGTTCCTGCAGGTGCATGTTGCACGGGGTGACGTTGGCCCACGCTGAGGCGACGCCGATCTGCGGGCGCTCGAAATCGCTCTCCGAGAAGCCGACCGCGCGCAGCATCGCGCGCGCCGGGGCCTGCTGCACCCCGTCCATCACCGTGCGCGAGTAGGCGCGCGGATCCACTTTCTTCCGCATCGGCATTCTCTCCCTTCAGGGCGCGAGCGCGCTGCGCATGCGGGTGAAGCCGCGTGCACCCGCCGCCGTCATCGCCAGCGGCAGCAGCAGCGCCCAGCGTCCGCTGCCGCGCTGCCAGCCCTCGAGCAGCATGTAGGCGAGGACGCCCACCGGTGGCGCGAGCCCGCCGCGCAGCCCGGTGAGCGTGACGTGCACCCCCATGTAATGCTGCGCGCGCCCGACCGAGGCGAAATCATTGTGGCCGAGGTTCCAGCCCAGGTTGGCTCCAGCCTGCGCGGCACCCAGGAGCACCGCCCCGCTCCACAGGAGCAGCGTGGAGCGCGCGAACACCCCGCCCACCAGCACCGCGGTCGCCAGCACCAGCGCCCAGCCCTGACGCGAGCGGTAGCGCACGATGTGCGAGCCGTCGAAGAGCTTAGCCCAGGCGGGGGTAAAGAGGGGCTGGGTGATGAGGGGTACCACCGCCAGCAGCGCGATCTGCATGGCGCTCGGCAGCCGCAGTTGCTCGGCGAAGACCAACACCAGCTGCGCGGTGAGCATGAGGTTGCCGGCGCCGAAGACCCCCATCCACAGCATGTACTCGCGGTACGCCGGGTCCTCGCGCAGGATGCGGCTGAGCATGCGCAGGCTGAACGGCTCCGAGAGCGCCCCGCTCGCGGCCTCGGCGGCGAGCAGGCGGAACTCGCGTCGCACGCGCATGGCGCGGTACAGCCAGGCGCCGAGGAGCCCGGCCAGCGCGCCCCCGCCATACAGCCAGCGCGCGTCCACCCAGCGCGCCTCGAGCGCGACCCCGACCAGCGCCGCCGAGCTTGCCACCGCGACGGCGTTGACGATGACGATGCGCCCGGTGATCCGCGCGAGCACGTTGCGCGGATAGTTGGCGCTCCATACCGCGGCGCGCACGGTGAGGATCCCCGACCAGAGCACGCGCGCGGCGATGACCGAGGCGACCGTGAAAGCGAGGCCCCCGCCGGCGCGCGGGGTGAGCGCGACGGCGCCGACCGCGAGCGCGAAGGCCGCCTGCAGAGCCACCATCAGCTGCACGCGGGCGCGCCCGTGCGCCACGTTGGCCCACACGAAGCTCACGACGTTGGAGAAGGCGGGTGCCCCGGACACCAGGGCCACGGCGAGATTGACGCCGGAGCGCGCCGCGGCGCCTGCGAAGTGCTGCTTGACGAGCACCGCGGCGGTCGCACCCTCGACCAGGCCGAGGGCGAACCCGAGCAGTCCCCACGGCAGGATCTCGCGGCGGAAGATACCCTCGGCGAGGGCACTGGGCTGGCTGCGGCCGGCTGGCACTCCGGCAGCTTAAACGCTTTGCGGCCCTCGCCCGCGGCGGCTGCGTTGACAAGCCGCGCGGGGCGTGCTCCCATCGTCCGATCAGGCTTACGTTCCCATGAGACACGCCGCCACATCGCCCCTCGCGAGCGCCGCTCCACGCGGCCCGCGGGCGCTGCTGCGTGTCGGCCTCGCACTGCGGCTCCTTAGCGGGCTGCAGCGGTGCGGGGCCTGCGCGAACGCCTGAGCCAACCAGGCAGAGCGAAGCAAGAATCAGGAACCCCGCACCGGCGCTGGCCGCTGCGGGGTTTTTCGTATGCGACACGCGCCCGGCACGGGCAACGGAGTAGACGATGAGATTGTTCTCGCAGAAAGACGTCGACCGCCGCGCGCTCAAGGGCGCGCGCCTTGCCATCCTCGGCTATGGCAGCCAGGGGCGCGCCCACGCGCTCAACCTGCACGACAGCGGCCATGAGGTGGTCGTGGGGGTGCGCCGCGGCGGCAGCGGCTGGAAGAAGGCCAGGAAGGACGGGCTCGCGGTCGCCGAGCCCGCCGCCGCCATCGCCGGTGCCGATCTCATCGCCATGCTGGTGCCGGATACCGCGCAGAAGGAGCTCTACCAGAGCATCAAGGCCGGCATCCCGCGCGGCGCGACGCTCCTCTTCGCCCATGGCTTCAACGTGCACTTCCGCCAGATCCGCCCGCGCAAGGACCTGGACGTCGTGCTGATCGCCCCCAAGGGGCCGGGCGATCTGGTGCGCCGCCAGTACCAGCAGGGCCGGGGCGTGCCCTGCCTGCTCGCCGTGGCGCAGGACGCCAGCGGCGGCGCGCACGCCAAGGCGCTCGCCTACGCCCACGGCATCGGCGGTACGCGCGGCGGGGTGCTCGAGACCACCTTCGCCGAGGAGACCGAGACCGACCTGTTCGGCGAGCAGGCCGTGCTCTGTGGCGGTGCGACTGAACTCGTGGTGAAGGGATTCGAGACCCTGGTCGAGGCTGGCTACCAGCCCGAGGTCGCCTATTACGAGTGCCTGCACGAGCTGAAGCTGATCGTCGACCTGCTGCACGAGGGCGGGCTGGCGAAGATGCACCAGTTCATCAGCGAGACCGCCAAGTACGGCGACCTGACGCGTGGCCCGCGCATCGTCGATGCGCGCGTCAAGAAGGTGATGCGCCGGGTGCTGAAGGAAGTGCAGAGCGGCAAGTTCGCGCGCCAGTGGCTGAAAGAGAACGCGAGCGGCCGCGCCGAGTACCAGCGCCTGCTGAAGGAAGACACCGAGCGGCAGATCGAGCAGGTGGGCGCCACCCTGCGCGCGCGCATGCCGTGGTTGAAGGAACAGCGCGCCTGAGGGCGCCGCCGAGGAGTCCCCATGACCGCCAGTCCCGACCGCGTTCTGATCTTCGACACCACGCTGCGCGATGGGGAACAGTCCCCCGGCTGCAGCATGACCCGCCCGGAGAAGCTGCGGGTCGCGCGCGCGCTCGCCGAGCTCGGGGTGGACGTGATCGAGGCCGGCTTTCCGGCCGCCTCGCGCGGGGACTTCGAGAGCGTGCAGGCGGTGGCGCGCGAGGTGCAGGGGCCGGTGGTGTGCGCCCTCGCCCGCTGCAACGCCGAGGATATCGAGCTCGCCGCCCGCGCGCTGGCACCGGCCGCGCAGGCGCGGCTTCACGTATTCCTGGCGACCAGCGCGATCCACCGTCAGTACAAGCTCAACATGGCGCAGGAGGAGATCCTGCGCCTCGCCGCCGAGGGCGTCGCGCGCGCGCGCGAGCTGAGCGCCGACGTCGAGTTCTCGCCCGAGGACGCCTCGCGCACCGAGCTCGAGTTCCTCGCGCAGGTGGTCGAGACCGCCATCGCCGCCGGCGCGAGCACCATCAACATTCCCGACACGGTCGGTTACACCGTGCCGGATGAGTTCGCGGAACTGTTCCGTTACCTGCGCAAGAACGTGCGTGGCATCGAGAACGTGCGGCTGTCGGTGCACTGCCACGACGATCTGGGCATGGCAGTGGCCAACAGCCTGACCGCGGTGGTAGCCGGGGCGCGGCAGATCGAGTGCACCATCAACGGCATCGGCGAGCGTGCCGGCAACTGCTCGCTTGAGGAGGTGGTGATGGCGCTGCGCACGCGGGCGGCCTTCTTCAACGTCAGCACCGGGATCAATACCCATCGCCTGTACCCGACCTCGCGGTTGGTCTCTAGCATCACCGGTCAGCCCATCCCGCGTAACAAGGCCGTGGTGGGCGAGAACGCCTTCGCCCACGAGAGCGGCATCCATCAGCACGGCATGCTCAAGCACCACTCCACCTACGAGATCCTGCGCCCCGAGGACGTCGGGTTGTCGCGCAGCCACCTGGTGCTCGGCAAGCACAGCGGCCGGCACGCGTTCCGCGAGCGCGTGAGCACCCTCGGCTTCGAACTCGACGAGGCGGAGTTCAACCGCGTGTTCGAGGAATTCAAGGCGCTCGCGGACAAAAAGAAAGAGCTGTTCGACGGCGACATCGAGGCGCTGGTGCTGCGCGCCGAGGGAGGCGCGGGCGGCCCCTGGCAGCTCGAGGAGCTGTGCACCGAGGCGCGCAACGCCGGTGCACGGGCTACCGTGCGGCTGCGCCACGCCGACGGGCGCGCGGTCGAGTCGGCCGCCGCGGGCGACGGGCCGGTGGACGCCGCGTTCAAGGCGATCGAGAGCGCCACCGGCGTGGCCGTGGTGCTGCGCAAGTTCGAGGTGCAGGCGGTGAGTGAGGGTGAGGATGCCCAGGGCGAGGCGCGGGTGTACGTGGAGTACAATCGCCGCACTTACCGGGGCGCCAGCGTGAGCACGAACATCGTCGAGTCCGCGACGCGCGCGTTCCTCGAAGTGATCAACCGCATCGAGCTGGCCGCGGCCGGGGCGCGCTCGCGCGAGGAACGCCTGAGCGCGGCGCCGGCCTAGACGAAGGAGCGGTCATGCCCATTCCGGCGACGCAGTTCATCTGGTTCAACGGCAAGCTCGTGCCCTGGGAGAAAGCCACCGTGCACGTGCTCGCGCACGCCCTGCACTACGGCTCCTCGGTCTTCGAGGGACTGCGGGCGTATCCGACCGCGCGCGGAGTGGCGATCTTCCGCCTGGCCGATCACACGCGCCGGCTCTTTGACTCGGCGAAGATCTATCGCATCCCCATTCCCTTCAGCCCCGCGCAGCTGAACGAGGCGTGCCGGCAGGTCATCGCGGCCAACGGCCTGGCGCGCGGTGCCTACCTGCGCCCCGTCGTCTTCCGCGGCTACGGCGAGATCGGCGTGACGCCGAAGATCGAGCCGCCGACGGAGGTCGCGGTGGCCGGGTGGGAGTGGGGCAAGTATCTGGGCAGCGAGGCCGAGGAACAGGGGGTCGATGCCTGCATCTCCTCCTGGCAGCGCGTCGCCCCCAACACGCTGCCGGCGCTCGCCAAGGCCGGCGGCAACTATCTCTCCAGCCAGCTGATCGGGCTCGAGGCGCGCCGCCTCGGCTTTGCCGAGGGCATCGGGCTGTCGGCCGACGGCACGCTAAGCGAGGGATCCGGCGAGAACCTGTTCCTGGTCAAGGACGGTGTACTGCTCACGCCGGCACTCGCGCACTCGGTGCTCGGTGGCCTGACGCGCGACAGCGTGATCCGCCTCGCCCGCGCGCGCGGTATCGAGGTGCGCGAGGCGGCATTGCCGCGCGAACTCCTCTACCTGGCCGACGAGGCCTTCTTCACCGGCACCGCGGTCGAGATCACGCCGATCCGTTCCGTCGACCGCCTGCCGGTGGGCAACGGCAGGCGTGGCCCGGTGACCGAGGCCCTGCAGCAGGCGTTCTTCGGGCTCTTCTCCGGCAAGACGGCAGACCCGGGCGGCTGGCTCGACTACGTCGACATGTCCGTGCCGCGCGCGGCCGCCGGCTGATGATGTCGGCCGCTCCGCGCACCCTCTTCGAGAAAGTCTGGCAGCGTCACGAGGTCGTGCCCGAGAGCGCGAGCGCGCCGGCGATCCTTTATGTCGACCTGCACCTCATCCACGAGGTGACCTCCCCGCAGGCGTTCGCACTGCTCCGGGAGCGCGGCCTGCCGGTGTGGCGCCCGCGGCGCACCCTCGCCACCATGGATCACTCGACGCCGACCGAGACCGCGCAGGTGTTCGGCGGCGCACCCATCGCGATCGAAGCGGCGGCGCAGCAGGTGCGCGAGCTCGAGCGCAACTGCGCTGAGTTCGGTGTCGAGCTCCTGCCGCTCGCCCACGCCGAGCGCGGCATCGTCCACGTGATCGGTCCGGAGCTCGGCCTGAGTCAGCCGGGCAGCACCATCGTGTGCGGCGACAGCCACACCAGCACCCACGGGGCGGTCGGCGCCCTCGCCTTCGGCATCGGCACGACCGAGGTCGCGCACGTGCTCGCCAGCCAATGCCTGCTGCAGCGCAAGCCGCGCACGCTCGCCCTCACCGTCACGGGGAAGCTCGCCGAGGGCGTGGGGGCCAAGGACCTGATCCTCTACGTCATCGGTCAGATCGGGGTGGGCGGAGGGACGGGGCACGTCATCGAGTATCGCGGTCCGGTCATCGAGGGCCTCGACATGGAGTCGCGCATGACCGTGTGCAACATGTCGATCGAGGCCGGCGCGCGCGCCGGCATGATCGCCCCCGACGAGACGACGTATGCCTACCTTGCCGGGCGCCCGCGCGCACCGCGCGGGGCAGCCTGGGAACGCGCCCTCGAGGCCTGGCGGGAGCTGCCGAGCGATCCCGGCGCGCGTTTCGACCGCACGGTGCAGGTCCACGCGGGCCTCATCGAGCCGATGATCACCTACGGCACCCACCCGGGCATGGTGATGCCGATCGGCGGCCGGGTACCCGAGCGCGGCGACGCCGCCTTCGCGCGTGCGCTCGATTACATGGGGCTCGCTCCCGGACAGCCGCTCAAGGATCATCCGGTGGACGTGGTGTTCATCGGCAGCTGCACCAACGCCCGGCTGTCGGACCTGCGCAGCGCCGCGCGGCTGCTGCGCGGGCGGCGCATCGCGCGCGGGCTGCGCATGCTGGTGGTGCCGGGTTCGCAGCAGGTCAAGCGCGCGGCCGAGAGCGAGGGCCTCGATGCCGTGTTCCGCGAGGCCGGTGCGGAGTGGCGCGAGTCCGGTTGCTCCATGTGCCTGGGGATGAACGGGGACCTGGTCGGGCGCGGGCAGTACTCCGTCAGCACCAGCAACCGCAACTTCGAAGGACGCCAGGGAAGCGGTGCGCGCACGCTGCTCGCCAGCCCGCTCACCGCGGCCGCCTGTGCGCTGACCGGCCGGGTCACCGACCCGCGCGAGCTCCTGGGCGGGGCGCCGTGAGGCCGCTGCAGCGGCTGCGCTCGCGCACCGTGGTCCTGCCCGATGGCAACATCGACACCGACCGGATCATACCCGCGCGTTTCCTCACCACCACCGAGCGCAGCGGCCTGGGTGCGCACCTGTTCGCCGACTGGCGCTACGCCCCCGACGGGCGCGAGCGCGCGGACTTCCCCCTCAACCGCCCGGAGGCGCGCGACTGCGCGGTGCTCGTGGCGGGCCCCAACTTCGGCTGCGGCTCCTCGCGCGAGCACGCGCCCTGGGCGTTGCTCGACTTCGGATTCCGCGCGGTGGTGAGCACGGCGATCGCGGACATCTTCCGCAGCAACTCACTCAAGAACGGGCTGCTGCCACTCATCGTCCCCGAGAGCGAGGGTGCGTGGCTCCTCGCCCACCCCGGCGCCGAGGTCGACATCGACATCGCCACCCGCATCCTGACGCTGCCGGATGGCACCCGGGTGCCCTTCCCGCTCGAGCCCTTCGCGCAGCACTGCCTGCTCGAGGGCCTCGATGAGCTCGGCTATCTCCTCGCGCGCCGCGGCGCGGTCGAGGCCTACGAGCGCGCGCGGTGAGAGCGCACCTCGCGGTCCTGCCCGGGGACGGCATCGGCCCCGAGGTCATCGCGCCGGCCCGCGCCTGCCTCGAGGCCATCGCGGCGCGCTACGGTCACACGTTCCACTTCGAGGAATGCGCCTTCGGCGGCGCAGCCATCGACCGCCACGGCGAGCCGCTCCCCCGCGCCACGCTCCAGGCCTGCCAGGCGGCGGATGCGGTGCTGCTCGGGGCGATCGGCGGGCCGCGCTGGGGCGGCAGTGCCGCGCGGCAGCGGCCCGAGGCGGGACTGCTCGCGCTGCGCCGCGGGCTCGAGGTCTACGCCAACCTCAGGCCGGTGCAGGTGCAACCGGCCCTGCGCGACGCCTCCACACTGCGCCCCGAGATACTGGACGGGGTCGACCTCGTATTCGTGCGCGAGCTGACCGGCGGGATCTACTTCGGCGAAAAGCGCCGCACGGCGACCGAGGCGAGCGATCTGTGCCTGTACACGGTGGCGGAGGTCGAGCGCATCGTGCGGCGCGCCGCGGCGCTGGCGCGCGCGCGGCGGCGGCGCCTCACTTCCATCGACAAGGCGAACGTGCTCGAGACCTCGCGCCTGTGGCGCGAGGTGACGAGCCGCGTCATGGCCGCGGAATTCGCCGACGTCACCCTCGAGCACCTGCTGGTCGATGCGGCGGCGATGCACCTCATCCGTCGGCCGCGCGACTTCGACGTGCTGGTCACGGAGAACCTCTTCGGGGACATCCTCACCGATGAGGCTGCGATGCTGACCGGTTCGCTCGGGCTGCTGCCCTCCGCCTCCCTCGGCGAGGGGCGGCGCGGGCTCTACGAGCCGATCCACGGCTCCGCGCCCGATCTCGCCGGGCGCGACCTCGCCAATCCCTTCGGCGCGATCCTGAGCGCGGCGCTGCTGCTGCGACACTCGCTCGGGCTCGAGACGGAGGCGCGCGCACTCGAGGGCGCGGTCGCCGCCACCCTGGAGGCGGGCGTGCGCACCGCCGACCTGGCCGCACCGGGAGCGGACACGCTCGGCACGCGGGCCGCCGGCGCGGCGGTGCTCAGCCGCCTGCGGCCGCGCGCCTG
>JAFAPI010000030.1 GCA_019247195.1 Gammaproteobacteria bacterium | reverse complement strand
CCGACGGAATTTCCAGGGCCTTGAGTTCCAGGGCAATTACGACCGTCCGGCGCACTCAGGTGGTGATGCCACCTCGGGCCAGCTGGAACTGATCTTCGGCCACGGCGACCTGGCGAGCGACGGCTACAACCTCATGGTCACCGGAAGCTATCACCGCCAGAACGAGCTGCAGGCGCCGCAGCGCGGGTTTTCCGCGCCGGGCTATGATGCAGCGCGCGGCGTGACCAACACCAACAATCCGGGCACCTGGCCCGGAACGCTGGTGGACGCCAACGGTACCTTCTGGCAGCCGGATTACCCGGCGTGCCCGGGCAACCCGTTCCTGGAGCTTGATCCGGCGAACCTTGGCAATACCTGCGCCTACCGGTACTCCACCGCGACGGACCTGATCCCGCAGTCCAAGGAATCCTCCGGGCTGGTGTCCTTCACCAAGGCGCTCTCGCCCAACAACAATGTGCAGCTGCAGTACTTCTATACGCGCTCGGAGCTGACTGCCTGGTCGGGGCCGATGTTCTACGCATTGGCCGTTAGCCCGACGAATCCCTACATACCCGCCCCATCGCGTCTCACCTGCGAGTTCCCACCGTGTGCCCCGTACGCTGGGGCGGTGGCCGCGATCTGGAGCGACCCGCTCAACAACCGCTATACCGGCAATGTCAACACCGAGCAGCGGGTACTGCTGAACTTCTTCGGCAACAGCGGCGGTTGGGACTACGCCGCGGTAGCCAACTACAGCCAGAACAAGAACAACAACAACAATGTCTCGGGTTTCCCCGATGAGTACGTGCTCGCGCCCACGGGTGGCTTTCCAGGCGCCCCCGGCATGCCGGCCGTTCCGGGTGTCCTGAGTGACCTGATCAACCCCTTCGGTCCGCAAAGCGCGGCCGGACAGGCCCTGATCAACTCGTCCTATATTTCCGGCACCTACCTGCGCGGCGAGGACAAGCGGTGGAGCTTCGACCTCCATGGAAGTCATCCGCTGGGTGACGCTTTCAACTCGGGTACCCCGGCGACCGTGGCGCTCGGCGCCAGCGTGTACGGGGAGCACTTCGAGTCCGCGACTCCCTTCTACAATGACCTCACCAGCGCAGCCACGGGCCTTTCGGACAGTGCGATCTCAAAGAGCCGCACGGCGCAGGCGCTGTTCCTTGAGGTGGACGTACCGATCGCCCACAACCTTGACGTTGACGTCTCCGATCGTGAGGACCGCTACAGCGACTTCGGCAGGACCAACAACGCGAAGGCGTCGGTGCGTTTCCAGCCCGCCGATTTCCTGACCTTCAGAGGAACGGCTTCCACTGGGTTCCGGGCGCCCACGCTGAACGACCTGTATGCGCCGAATACCATAGCGGCTTCGACCTCCGGCACCATGGGGCAGGGAAACCCGGACTGCCCGCCCGCGGTACCGACCGCTGTCGCGCCCTTCACCAACGCCACCTGTATCACGCAGGGCTTGGGCGTGACCGGCGGTAACAGCAAACTGACACCCGAAACATCGCAGAACTTTGATCTCGGCGTGATCCTCTCGCCGATCCAGGACATGGGCATTACGGTGGACTACTACCGGATACTGCTCAAGAACACGATCGGCTCAATCCCGGCCGCAGCGATGTACGCTGATCCGGGCGCGTTCTCGCAGTACTACGTGCTCGCCACCGCCGGTCCCAACGCCGGGGGGCTCACGCCTTCGGTGGATTCGGCAACGGAATGCATTCCGTTCTCGCTGCCGACCTGCGGATACCTCCTGCTGACCAACCAGAATACGGGGAGGATCACGACCAGCGGCATCGACCTGAGTGTGCAGTACACCCAGCACACCGGGATCGGCAAGTTCACGGAAGACCTGGAAGGAACCGCGGTCACGCAGTTTCTGGAGCAGCAGTACAACGGTGGCCCGCTGCGTAACCTCGTCGGCTGGTACAACCACCTTCCGCCGGCCTACCGCTGGCAGCACAACCTGAGGGTGGACTGGACGAGCCCCGAAGGGATGTGGGGTGCTGGACTCGCCAACCGCTTCTGGTCGACGTACATCGATGAATTCAAGGACGGCGCGGGCAACACGCGTATCGTGGGCAGCTACTCGCTCGTTGACGCTTACGTCAGTGTCAAGCCGATCGAGAAGCTGACCGTGCTGTTCGGTGTCAAGAATCTTCTGGACAGGAATCCGCCGTTCACCAACGCGTCGCAAAACAACTTTGCGGCGGGATACAACGTGCTGAATACGGACCCCCTGTTGCGGAACTTCTATGTCAATCTGAAATACACGATCTTCTAAACGCTTCTAGCGAAAGTTGATTAAAGCCCCGCCTCGTGCGGGGCTTTTTTTGGGGGCCGCTCATTCCGCGCGGCAGGTGTCCGGCGGACGCCCGCCGGACTGCACCAGAGGGTGGCGGGGCGGATCGTGAACCCCGAGGCGCAACGTGAGACACACGGACAGGGAGCGTAGCCGCTGTGGGCCCCTTAGGCGGAAGAAGAGAAGGCCGAGCGGGTTCTGTCACTACTCCGCCATGATTGCCCCACAGCTCCGCGAGAAGTGGCGAACACACTCTGCCCGCAAGGCAAGAGGAGACTGCCATGGCGGAGCGATTCGGGCGGGCGATCACGTTTATCCGGCGCGCTGTGAGCGCACCCCTCGGACGGCTGATGGGCCGGCTCAAGGTTGTGCTGGGCACGGTGGGTCAGCGGGTCTGGCAAGGTAGGGCGAGGGTGGTGCTGGGAATCGCCGCGCTCGCTGTGGGCTGCGCTCTCTTCCGGCATCCCCCGACCGCGAGCGTGCGGCGCAACGAAATCCTGGTGCGTACCAATGCGCTCACGGGCGCCTCCCATGCCTACAGCGCAGGCACCGTCCTGCGGTTTCCCGGACTGCACGAGATACGTCGCTATCCGCTACGGGATCAGGTGTATCGGCCGCTGGAGGCCGCGCGCGCCGCAGGACCCGCGCCCTTTCAGTCGAAGGAGGGATTGTCGGTCGGAGTGGACCTAACGGTGCGCTGGGCAATCGATCGCTCACGCATTGCGCAGCGATCGCGCGAGTACCCCGACAATCTCAACACGGATCTGGTAGAGCCCGCCGTGCAGGGCGTGGTCTACCCCGTCCTGGCGCGCCATACGGTGCGCGAGATCTTCTCGAGTCAGCGTCAGCAGATCCAGCACGAGCTTGCGGACGAGCTTGGCCCCAAGCTCGCTGAGCTGGGGCTCATCCTGCGCGGAGTGGACCTGGGGCACGTGGATCTGCCCGCGGACTACCGCGCCGAGCTGGAGAAGCTGCTGGCCGAGGAGCTGGCGACCGAGAAGATCGGCTTCACGCTGCAGCTTAAGGAAGCGCAGGTCAAGGAGACCCAGCTCAGCGCGGAGGCAGACAAGGTGCGGCGCCAGAAGGCGGCCGAGGCCGCCGGCGCCGAGCAGGTGATCGCCGCGCGGGCGCAGGCGGAGACCATGCAGCACATCCTGCCCTACAAGCAGAAGCAGATCGAGCAACGCCAGCTCGAAGCGGAAGCCGAGAAACGGGCACGGATCCGCAATGCCGAGGGTGCCGCGGAAGGCCGGCGGATCGAAGCGCGCGGTGAGGCGGAAGCACGTCAACACCTGGCCGATGCCGAAGCCTACCGCCTCGAGGTGGTCGGCAAGAGCAACGCCGGGCAGATGGAGCGCGAGGGGGCATTGCTGGCGCGCTATCCGCTGCTGATCCAGAAAACGCTGGCCGACAAGCTCTCGGACAAAGTGCAGGTAATCATCGCGCCCACTCCGGCGGCGGGGCAGTTTGTGGGCGCGAACCTGCTCGGCCTTGAGGGGCGCGCGGCAGGCAATGGCGCGGCGCCGACCGCCACCCCCGGCGTGGAGCGGCACTAGTGTGGCCGCTGCTCGGCGCCGCGCTGGCGATCGTGGCGCAGGATCCGGCGGCATTGCGTGCGACGCCGCACGCCACGGCGCGCGAATTGACGGCGCTTTGGGCGGGTGAGGTGGTCGAGGTGCGCGACGAGTGCGCCGAGTACCTCAAGGTCTATGACTACCGTCTCGAGCGTGGGGGCTATGTGCTGGCCACAGCGGTGCGACGCATCGGTCTGACTCAGGCCGACGCCCCCGAGTTGCTGGCCGTGGTGCGCTTCCTGCGCGACTCACCCGGCCAGGAGTCACTTGGGATCAGTTACGGGGCGGCTTACCTGCGCGCGGCGGCGCCGGGTGCGCTGACGGCCGAGCCGCTCGCGGCAATAGCCGCGATGGCAGAGCGACTCGCGGACGCGGAGTCCCGGCGCGGCGCGGGAACGAGCCGGAGCGCGCATCACGTCGAGGTCGCAGAGCAGTTCGGCATCCATATGCACAGCATCGACATCCAGGGGCGCATGCAGGTTTGCTATGACGGCGAACTCTATCGTCGCGTGCTGGCGATGCCGGGCGCGAGCAACGAGCAGGTAGTGCGTGCGCTCCTGAGTCTCACGCGGCCAGAATGCAACGCACCGGATCCTAACGGGCTGCAGCGCAGCCTTGATGCCGACAATGCCGACCTGCTGCAACGAACCGCGGAGCCCCGGGACCCGGTCCTGCGCAGTCGCCTGCAGGCGCGGCGCGCGCTGTTGTGGGCGGCGGTGGCCTATGCCTCCGCATCGGATCCGCAGCATGCGCAGGCCGCTGCGCGCCATGCCCTGGATGCCTTGCTCGAGGTCCGCGCGGAAGACCTGGGCGATGCATACCGCGCCGAGTACCTGGAGGCGCGGCTGCGCGTCGGGAGCATCCGCTGGGCACTCGCCCTGCCTGACTTCATACCTCCTGCGGCGCCCCTGCGTATCGAGAGGGGCGCGCCAGGCCAGACCTGTCTGGTGCTGACGGACGCAGCGCTACCGGCCGGCCCAGGCTCGCGCCGTTGCACCTATGGCGCCGTGTGGATCGCGTCGAGTCAGCGCCTCGCGGGGGGTCGCGGTTGGACCATCGCCGTCCAGCCGCTGCAGGGTTGGCGCGAGCTGTGGGTCTTTCACGTGGGGGAGAGGGGCGACTGGACGGTTGACGTCGTTCCCCCGGGAGACGCTGACGCGGAGGAGGGCTATGTCGAGTTTGCGGGGTTCGCGCCGCGTACGCAGCGGCTGCTGATCGCCCGGGAGATCAAGCAAGGTGGGCGGTTCCAGCGCCGCTACGAGGAGCTGCGGCTGAGTGACCTGGTGCGGGTGCGACAGTCGAGGAGTCCCGAGTTGCTCGCGGATTTCGGGCGTTGGCCGGATGCCCGCTGGGTCCGCGATACTCTGCTGTTGCACTGAGTGCGGCGTTCACCAACGCGGCAGATGCAGCTCAGGCAGGTACGACCGGATTCGTCCCAGCGGGTGCTCGGTGGCGCGGCGGGCGAGACGATGCCCCACCCGCAGCAGCGGCTGCTCCAGGGTGTAATAGCTGAGCGCCGCGATGGCCAGTGTCGCCACGATCTGCCAGGGGAAGGACTGCCAGGGATCCAGACGGGGTGCGCGGTCGTTGTCCCATACAAAGAACAGCTGTTGCCACAAATACACGCCGTAGGAGATGCGCCCGAGCCAGGCGACGGGCGCCAGCTCGAGCACCCGCCCCAACCAGCTGCCGGCGTGACGCGAGGTAGCGACGAAGAGCAGTGGCGTGGCCGCGGCGGCGAACAGCGTGACCACGAGGTCCATGCGCCAGTCGAGCGGGCTGTAGATCAGGGTCGCACTCGCCACGGCGAGGGCCAATACGGCTGCCAGGCAAGTGCCCGGATGTGCGAAACGGGCGATATGCTCCGCGGCCGTGCGACTACGCAACGCGAGCGCTGCAATGCAGCCCCACAGCAGCCAGGGGGCCTCGATGTCCGTGCGGATCCACATGTACGGCGTTTGCGTGAAGTGCGTCTGCAGCACGAGTGCCGACCAGCAAGCCGCAGCCAACGCCAGCATGATCGACAGGCCGAGCCGGTGCCGGGGCGCCAGCAACACGAACAGCAGCGGCCAGATGAGGTAGAAATGTTCCTCGACCGCGAGGGACCAGAAGTGGACCGTGTACCAGGTCTGCGCGGGCAAGGTGAAGTTCGCGAAGGCGAACAGCGCACTCCACCATCCGGTCGGCGAGATGGGTATGGTCCCGAGCGAGCCCAGCACCGCGACCGTCAGCAGGAAAGTGAGGGCGGCGGGTTGGATGCGAAAGAAGCGGCGCACGTAGAAGCCCGATAGGCTGACGGAACCGCGGCGGTATTCCTCGGCCAGCAGGCGGGTCGTGATGAGATACCCGCTCAGCGCGAAAAACAGATGAACGCCGCCGCGGCCGATCGGATCCTTGAGGAACGCGTAGTGAGTGGAATCGAACGGCGCGGCGACAAACAGCCGGAGAATTCCGTCTCCGCCGTGCGAGAGGAGCACGAGGATGATCGCCACGGCGCGCCAGCCATCCAGCGTTGGCACATGCGCGAGAGGCGGCCCCGGTCCCGGTCCCGTCCGTCCAGACATACCGGGCACTTTCGCGGCTGCTCAGGGATCGGAGTAACTGGCAGCTCCCGGCATCCGGTGCAGGGATGCGCCTACAGCGTCGGCGCTGACTGTGCGGCGGTCCGCGCCTGGGCGCGCAAGGAGTAACGCTCGGCCATGAAAACGTTCGGTTTTTTGCCCGCAGGAGCGCGTCTCGAGCGGATGCGGGCTTCCCCGCTCTGGGCGGGGGCGTCGTTCCGTAACCGCCATCCCATCCTCCCTGGGCTGCGGGACCCGCGGGCGCCGATGCCCACCTGGAAGGAATTCTTCCGCGACCCTCCGGGTGGGGTGCCGCGGCGCGGCCTGCCCGCGCTGAGTCCGCTCGAGGCCTGGCGGCATCTGCCGGACAGCGGCCTGCGGGTGACCTGGCTGGGCCACTCCACCGTGCTGATCGAGGTCGATGGGCTGCGCATCCTGACCGATCCGGTGTGGGGGCCGCGAGCCTCGCCGTTGCGATTTGTGGGTCCCAAGCGCTTTCAGCCGGTCCCGGTGAGGTTGCGGGCGATGCCGTCCGTGGACCTGGTCATCATTTCCCACGATCACTACGACCACCTCGACTACCCGACGATACGGGCTCTCGCCCGCAGCGGCGTCCCCTTCGTCACCTCGCTCGGTGTGGGCGCGCATCTGGAGGGATGGGGCATTGCCCCCGAACGCATCACGGAACTGGACTGGTGGGAGTGGACCGAGCTGCGCGGGGTGCGCATTACCGCTGCACCCTCGCAGCACTTCTCGGGCCGCACGCTCAAGACCCGCAATTCGACCCTGTGGTCCTCGTTCGTGGTGCGGTCACCGCGGCATGCCGTCTTCTTCAGCGGCGACACCGGTCTTACGACGCAGTATCAAGACATCCGCGTGAGGCTCGGCCCGTTTGATCTGGCCATGCTCGAGGTCGGTGCCTGGAATGCGGCCTGGGGGGACATGCACCTTGGGCCGGAGAACGCGCTGAAGGCGGTCGCGTTGCTCGAGGCCGCCGTGTTCCTGCCGATCCACTGGGGTACGTTCCGGCTCGGTCTGCATGCCTGGGATCAGCCGGCTGAGGTGTTGTATAGCCAGGCCGCCACATCCCCGGCTCGACTGCTCATGCCGCGCCTCGGCGAGGCCATCGAGCCTGCCCGCGCTTCCGGCGAAGTCGTTCCATGGTGGCGCAGCGTGGACGGGACGCCTGAGGAGCCTCCCGCCGACGCTACCGTCAACCCTCCCGCGATCGTGGCCGAGGTCCCCTGGCCGCTCGACTAGGCCGCCTCCCACAGGAGACCCGCCGCGTCACCGACGCATCGGCCTCGCGCCCGGCTGATGTCCATAGCGTGTGGGGGTTTTTACCCTGAGTGCGTTACGGCCAGATGACGTCACGCATGGAAGCAACCGCCGCCACCCATCGCTATCGCAGGATGGCTTGCTCAATCCGCGAGCTGTGCTCGTCGGTCAGTCAACCGCAGGTGCGCGAGGAACTCGAGTCGCTCGCCGCGCATTTCGACCGACTGGCTGATTTCGCGGCCGTACAGCGCCGGAGCAACCCAGCGGGCCGCCCCACCGAGCCCACCCGTCACTAGCGCCGCGCTCAATCCCGCGCGCAAGGGGGTCGCGGCTCGCGCGCCATGCTTCCGGGCGAGGCGCCGGTCATGCGGCGGAAGGTGCGGATGAAATGCGAGACGTTCCTGAACCCGGTCTCTTCCGCCACGGCGCTCACCGACCCGCGCCCGCCCGCCAGCAGCATCGCGGCCCGCTGCACGCGTGAACGCAGCACGTGCTGATAGGGCGTCACCCCGGTGGTGCGTTTGAAGGCGCGAACGAAGTGGAAGCGGCTGAGTCCGGTCAGGGCCGCCAGCTCAGTTAGCCCGATGTCCGCGGCAAGGTGGGCCTCGATATAAGCGCAGACACGCTTGTGCTCGTGCGCGGAAAGTCGCCCGGCGCTGCGCCGCTCGCCGCGCACCTGGCTGTCGTGCCAGTGACACAGCTCGATGGCGGCCAGCAGACACAGAGGCTCGACATACAGCCGGTCATGCGGCGCGCTCTGGGTGAGAGCCGCCTGCAGCTTCTGCATCGTGCCATGCAGGTTGATCGCCGAGAAATAGACTTCGGGGCGCAGCGCGATGCTCTCGAAGCGATGCCGCAGGTCCTCACCGAGCAGTTCCGGGGTGAGGTAGAGCGCCGTAAAGGAGTTATCGCGGCGCGCCGGCTGACACCAGCCCCACACGCGACACCCCGCCGGCACGAAAGTCAGCAGGCCGCGTATGTCCGTGGTGTGCTTCGTGGCTCCCTGGTCGCTGTGCACTTCTCCATCGCCCAGCACGATGTCGTGCACCGCGAGGTAGTGCATGCGTCCCCTCCAGCCACAGGCGAAACTTTCATCGCCCGCCAGCTTCACGTGCTCGGCAACCATACCCGTGAGCTGCATCGAAACGGTCGGAGGGCGGGCGTGGCGCTGAGTGCCCCAGCGCAATGAGACTCGTTCCAAAAGTGTTTCCGGCGGCCCGGTCGCGGGGACGCGTCGGTGCCGGCTGCGAGGCGACCGCATCTCGGATTGTTCGCTCACGTTTCCATTGTGCCTCGTTTTATGCCCCGCAATTAGTTTCAGTCGGTCGCAATTTAATGCTATGGTCGCCGGATCGCGCCGCCGATGTGTGCGGTGCTCCGGCGGGCCTATCCCATGCAAGCGACGCCGGAGTCACCTGACCACAAACGACGTTAGGGACCTTCAGCGGATCGAACGTACTGACGATGAAGCACGCGAGGCCGACACCGCAGTCGCGCGGCCGCTGCCTAGGTTCATTTCGAGCTGAGAGGGGCGCGATCAGGCCGGGGGGAAACCCTCCCCCCGGCCTGTGATTCCGCCATCTCTCCTGCGGAGCTCGAGATCATGGGCTGTGACGAATTCGTGAAGGGTCATCTGTTCGGCTTCGATACCGGCAGTTGCCGGCGGTGCGCGATGAGCCGTGCGCGCTTTGAGGCGCTCGGCGAACCCCAGTGCGCCGCGCGTACCAACCGTGAGCCCGAGCCGCAGCCCGATGCCCACGAGGAGCGGCTGCGCCGCCCGCGCTGAGGCGCACACCGTGTGCGCCACCCTGATTCCGCGGACGCCCACGCCGAGTGGGGTGCAACCCGTCGGCGTTCGCGCTCTCAATAGCGCGTCGGCAGGAGTGTCGAGCCGGTCTCGAGCAGTGACTTCAGGTTAGAGAGTACCTGCGGCCAACCGCCTGCAACCGCGGCGATGAACCGGCCGCCCTCGCGCTCCATGCGGTGCGTGACGGTGAGCTTCACGGCGTTGCCGACGGGCTCGAGGTCCATCGTGCACTGCGACCATCCCTCGGCCTTGAGCTCAGGCGTCATCTCGTGACGCCAACGGATGACCAAACGCTTGCCTGGCTCGCACTCGATGATCTCGCCCGCATCGGCGAGGGTTCCATCCGGCTTGAGCAGTCGCCAGCTGCCACCAGGGCGCCACTCTGCCTCGACCCGCATACCCATCCAGTACTGGCGGGTGAAGTCCGCGCTCGTGAGCGCCGCCCACAGCTGCTGTGGGGTGGTGCGGATGTAGGTCACATAGACAAAGCGGTTGGCGGAGGCGGTGCTCATCGGTTGTCTCCTTCGAGGTGCTTCTTGAGGGCGGACAGAGCGCTCAGACGCCGCCGCTCGAACTTGCGGATCCAGCGCTCGGCAATCTCATGCAGCGGCACGGGGTTGAGATAATGACGCTTGGTGCGCCCGACGCGCTGCCAGGTCACGAGGTTCGCTGCATGCAGCACGGCGAGATGCTTCGTCACCGCCTGCCGCGTCATACGTAACCCTTCACACAGCTCGACGAGCGTCTGGCCGTTACGCACGTGCAACCGGTCGAGAAGCCGGCGGCGGCTGACATCGGCGAGCGCGCGGAACAGAGCGTCATCGGCCATGCGGACAACAGGGAACCGATGGGTTGCCTATATATAGGCAACCGTGTGGTTGCGTGTCAAGTGCTCGAGGGCGACGGCGCGGCGCGCGGCCCGCTCAGTGAGCGGCGTCTTGCGCGGTGAGGGTCCGGATCAGGTCCACCTCGTCCTGCCGGTACGGCGTCCCATCCGGATGGAACACGTCGTGGAACCAGACCGTGAGTGTGTGAGTACCCGTGTAGGGTAGCTGCCACGAGTCCCACGGGTAGATCGTCTGGCTGCGACCGGAGACCAACCCCCAGTTGATGGCGGCGACGTGGTGCGCCTTCAGCAGCGGCAGCGAGTTCGCGAAGGTGCTGCCGACGCTGCGCGCCATGTACTCGGTGCACAGCAGGGGACGTCCGAAGCGCTCGAGCGCGCGAATGCGCTGCGCCATCTCGCGCGGGCCGCCATAAGAGTGAAAGGACAGCACGTCCGATGCTTCGATCTGCAGGCGCGCGGTGCGCGGCCACGGCGGTCCGGTCCACACCCCGCTGGTCAGCGGCTGCCGCGGGTGCTCCGCGCGGGCCCATTGAAAGGCCTGCACAAGCAGCGCGCGCACCCGCTGCTCCTTATGCGGTGCTTCCCGATCGGCCCAGTGACTGCTCGTCGTCGGTCCAATGGTCGGCTCGTTCCAGACGTCCCAGCCGAGGACGCGTGGGTCCGCGGCGAAACGCCCGACCACCCCACGTACGTAAGCCTGCAGCCGAGGGACCTGCGCCGGATCGACGAGTGCCTCCGCGGAGGGACTCTGCACCCACCCGGAGTTGTGCACGCCGGGCACGGGGGGGTGTTGGGGACCCAGGTGCGGCGCCGGATCCCAGACCGAGTCGAAGAGCACGAACAGCGGCCGGATGTGGTGCCGCGCGGCGATGTCGAGGAAGGTATCAACGCGCGCCAGGAACCCGGCACTGTCCTGCTCCCACAAAAGATCGTGCAGGAACACGCGCATGGTGTTCATGCCGATGGCCTCGGCCCAGCCGAACTCGGTATCGATGCGCTCGGGGTCAAAGGTGGCGGCCTGCCACATCTCCAGCTGATTGATCGCGCTCGCCGGCAGGTAGTTGGCACCCACCAGCCACGGCTGCTGCGCGTACCAGCTGCGGGCCTCCGCGGCAGGCCAGCGTGCGGGCGGCGGCGCCGCCCGTGCGACGGGGCACAAGAGGAGCAGCACGCACAGGAGACGTGCGGCCAAGGGCGGCAGCCGAGGCCCCCGGACCCCCTTTTCCGGGTGCGCCGTGTCGGTGGAACGGAAAAAAACTGTCGGTTGAGTCTCACAAAGCTTGGACATAGCCGTCTACACTCCGGAAATGCGCACACCGACTTGGAAGACTCTTCTCTCTCTGGGCGTTCTGGTGCTCATGGTGGGCCTTAAAGGGCCGCCGCATAACCCGAACCGGCCGCACGGCTGCCTGTTCGTCGGGCCGGACTGCCAGGCCGTCGATCAGCCGATTATCGAGCGCCCGGCGGGCGGTCGCTAAGGCCGCCGGGATAAGCCCCGGCGCACGGGTGCGGCGACCCGCACCCTATAGTCTCTTTTCCGTCCGACGAGAAGCGTGGTCCGGCGTCGCGCGAGCCTCGCATAGACGGTCTCCTCCTCGGGCACGGCGATGCGGCTCGCAATCAGGTGCGGCCGAACGCTGGGGCGCGCCTTAGGGTTGCGGACCTAGCGCGGCGGGGCTGCCTTCACAGGAGCCACGCGAGAGATCGAAGATAAAGAAGAGGCGGGGGGCTCGGGCTCGCAGATTGCAAAACCCTGACGCGTGCGGCGCCCTGGGCCCGCCTATCCCGAAGCAGCCCAGAGCGCCTGACCACAATCCACGTTAGGAAATGGATTGCGGCTAAGCCTTAACTTAATCCTATTTCGGCAGGGCGCTATCTCTCAA
>JAFAPI010000208.1 GCA_019247195.1 Gammaproteobacteria bacterium | reverse complement strand
CGCCGCGGCGCAGCCGCTCGATCTTGTCCGCGTCGACGTCGACGCACACCACGTGATTACCGGCATCCGCCAGGCAGGCGCCGGTGACGAGCCCGACGTAGCCGGAGCCGAAGATGGTCACGCGCATGGGTTAAGTTCTTGAGTCCGATGAAGAATCGGCCGAAGCCTAAAGGAAGGCCCCGCGTGGCTCAAGCGCGAGGGTCGCAAATCCGCCGTTGGCGTTAGGCGATGGGGGTCTGGCCCTGGGTGGGTTTGCCGGCTTCCTGCAGGCGACGTTTGGCGGCGAAATCGGCGACCTTGGCCGCCGGCGCGTGTGGCAGCACCGCCTTGCGCGTCCAGACGTAGTCGCGGATATCCACGTCCGCGCCGTACTCGGCCACCGCATCCCCGAGCAGCGCGAGGGCGCGATGACAATCGAAGCTCGCCAGCGCTACCAGCAGCTCATTGAGAATCTGCTCCATCCGCGGCCACGCCAGGCGATGCTCCATGGCGCGCATGATCATGGGATGATCCGTGCCGGTCACGTTGGTGCCGATCAGCAGCTCCTCGAACAGTTTCTCGGCCGTGCGCAGGCCGGTGTACTCGATCTCGATGTCTCCCTCGGGATTGTTGGCATCACGCACCGTCAATCCCATGAGATTCACCAGCCGGCGCGCCAGATCATCGATACGCACCGGGCGCCCCATGTCGAGCACGAACACGTCACCGCCCTTGGCCATCGAGCCGGCCTGGACCACGAGCTGGGCCGCCTCAGGGATGGTCATGAAGTAGCGGATCACGTCGGGGTGAGTGACGGTGATCGGACCGCCACGGCGGATCTGCTCCTGGAACAGCGGCACCACGGAGCCAGACGAGGCGAGGACGTTACCGAAGCGCACCATGCAGAAACGCGTGTGGGTGGTGCGCTCCTGCAGAGCCTGCAGGACCAGCTCGGCGAGACGCTTGGTGGCGCCCATGACGTTGGCGGGATTCACGGCCTTGTCGGTGGAGATCAGGACGAAGGTCTCGACCCCGGTCTCCAGCGCCGCCTCGGCCGTGTACCAGGTGCTGATGACATTGTTATGGATGCCCTCGACGACGTTGTGCTCGACGATGGGCACGTGCTTGTACGCGGCGGCGTGATAAACCGTCTGCACGCCGAAGGTGGACAGCACCTCACGCACGCGGTGGCGGTGATGCGCGTTGCCAAGGAGCGGGACGATCTCGACCTTCAGTCGCTCGTGGGCGGCGACTTCCTCGAGCTCGCGCTCGATGTTGTAAAGGGCGAGCTCGGACATCTCGAACAGCACCAGCCGGCTCGGAGCGAGGCGGATGATCTGCCGACACAGTTCTGAGCCGATCGATCCTCCGGCACCGGTCACCAGTACGACCTTGCCGCGGATACACGAGCCGAACAGCTTTGGTTTGGGCGGCACGGGGTCGCGACCCAGGAGGTCGCTCACGTCCACGTCGCACAGCTCGTTGATCTGCGCCTTGCCCGAGATCAGATCGGCCAGGTTCGGCAGCGACTGTACGTGCACGCCCAGCGGCTCGAGCTGCGTCAGAATCTCGCGGCGGCGGCGCCGGGTCGCCGCGGGCATCGCGAGCAGGATGCGGTCAATACGCTGCCGACGCACGAGCTGTGGTAACGACTCCGAACCGTAGACCCGCACGCCGTTGATGCTGCTGCCCTGCAGTGACTTCTTGTCGTCGATGAACACGACCGGCTGGAACTCCGAGCCACCCAGCAGCACCGCGCAGGCCCGCGCCCCCAGGTCACCCGCACCATAGATGGCGACCCGCAGCGCCGGTCGGCCGTTGATGCTGTGTTGGAAGAGATAACGGGCCACGAAGCGGCTGCCGCCAACGTACGGCAGCGCCAGCGCCCAATAGATACCCAGCGCGGTCAGCGGCAGCTGGGAGCTGGCAAGGAAGCGGTCGAACGCCGCGAGCACGAATACCGAGAAACTGACCCCCGCGATGACGGTGACCATGGCGCGCGGGCCCATGAAACGGATGACCGCGCGGTAGAGCCCGAAGATCGCGAAGAAGAATATGGCGGAGGCCACGGCCACGAGGAAGTAGGCGAAGGTCCGTTCGAGCGCAGGGTCAAGGCGGTCGAACTTCAGAGCCAGCGCAGCCCAGAGCGCGGTAGGAATCGCGACGGCGTCCACCGTCGCCATAATGAGACGCTTGGTCGGACGCGGCAGGGCCAGGACAGAAGCGGCGGCGCTCTCGCCCCAACTGGGGCGCCTCGCCACCGCGTCCTTATTCCTCATCCTCCACCGCCTCCAGGCACTACCGCCCACGCGGCGTGCTCATTTCGCAGCCGCGCCATTGTAAGGCAATCGTACGGGACGGCAGCAAGCATTTCAGCAGCTTACCAACACTCGCAACCGGCCTGCGCTGATTTCGCTGTACGACAACGCCGCAGACAAACAATCGTTGACGCACTGCCGCGCAACCTCGGAAAACCTGTGACCCGCGCACTTGCTGACAGACTTTTTAGTGCGGCCATGCTTGCCGGATGGTTCAACGGAAAGCGCGATTTGGCCCGTGGGTACTGAAAAATGCTGCGGATCTAAGGGGAACCGGCCCGAGAAGCCGGCGCCTGCCGCCCCGCTCCCAGCCGCCAAACCAACACAGCCAGCCCCGTAAGCGTGAGACAGCATAGGGCGAAGGCGTAGCGTGGGAACGAGCGCGCCAGTGCCGCACCCGGTAGCAGGACCAGCAGGTTGAGCGCCCACAGGGCGACCGTCACCCGCGCATGACTCTGCCAACCGAGCGCCAACCACTGATAAGCGTGCGTGCGGTGTGGCTGGTGCACTGTCTCGCCGCGCGCCAGACGCCACACGAGGGTCACGGTCGCGTCACTGAAGAACGCTCCGCCGAGAATCAACCATATCCACAGATTGTTGGGCTCGCGGCGCGCGCTCGCCAGAGCCAGCAGCGCGATTACGAAGCCGAGGTATCCGGAGCCGACATCGCCGAGAAAGATTTTCGCCGGGGGCCAATTCCAGACTAAAAAGCCAGCGCACGCGGCGGCAAATACCCATGCCACCACGCCGATTCCCAGCGGGTCTGTGTTCGCGTGGCTGAGCCAGGCCCCGGCCAGCGCCACGAAAATCGCCTCTGACGCGGCAATGCCATCGATGCCGTCCATGAAGTTGAACAGGTTCAACACCCACAACATACCCAACACGCTGATGACAATCGAGCTCACCATCCCGAGTGGCACCGCTCGCTCGCCGAGCGTCACGACCGCCAGACTCCCTACCACGGTTACCGCGACGAGCGCCGCACCGAGCTGAGCCACCAAGCGCGTGGCGGGCCGCAACGAGAAACAGTCATCGAAGAAACCGACTGCTCCCACGAGAGTGCCCCCGGCGGCGAGCGCCGTCGCGAGCGGGCGCGAGACTTGGCCGGTCAGCGCCGTGACCCCCACCACCGCGGTGCAGGTCACCAAGACCGCCAACCCGCCACCGCGCGGGGTAGGTCGGGAGTGTGAGCTGCGGCGGTTCGGTACATCGAGCAGCCCTCTCGCCAGTGCAAGCCGACGCACGGCGCCCGTGAGCAACGCGGTGACGAGAAAGGTCAAGGGCAGGATGAGGACTAGGGACGCGTGCACTTTTTATCGCGCCGTACGCTTTTGTCTGGCTCGGCCGTTAGTACCGTACGGCAGGCGCACCGGGCTCGGAGACATCTGACGGGCGCCGATACACAACTTGTGGCCGGACCGTATACAGTCGGGCATACGGCTGCGCTCGGGGCGCGAGCGTACACGATAGAGGGGCTGGGTAAGCGAGTTGCATCGATCAAGTCACTACCAGGGTATGGCTCCATTCATCATGGGGCTGCTCTGTTTGGCGGGGTGCGGAGGGCCCGGTCAACCGTCAACACAGCACAAGACCTTGACGATCGAAGACGTCCTCGGACCAAACCCCCTCCCCTACGGCCCCCCGGTCAGACTTCAGTTCGTCCGGCACCCGCTGACGGGGCTTTCCGGCCCCGCAGCCGTCACTTTTGACAGCCCACCCTACCTCATCGGCACCGCCAACGACGGCAGCGGACAGCTCAGTGTCCTAAACCTGTCCTACGTCGGGCTCGAACCCATCTATACCCCGCCACGGGTCGCGTACGGTCTCGCCACGGCCGACCTCAATGGCGACGGGATTCCGGACGTGATCTCCGGCGTCTATTCCCCCACCAACGTCGACTCGACCACTGCGGTGTATTTCGGTCAGCCGGCCTCGTTATTCCAGGCAGACCTGGACTTCGGCATGAACTACACCGACCCGGACTTGCCGCCGGGTACGGATGCCGCCGTCAGCACCGGCTTTCGGGGGCGCACTGAAACGTTAGTGGTCGCGGACTTTAACAACGATGGTGCCGTGGATGTGTTTGTGCCCACGTACACGTATCTCGATCGCAGGTACGATCTGTCCGGTTCAGACCAGTTTGTGACCTCGGGTCCGCCGCCCAACGTCTTCAACGCCCCCCAAAGCTACCTGCTGCTCAACGACGGTACCGGGCATTTCACCGAGGCGGCAGTGACCGCCGGCGTCAGCATGCATTCGGCCCTGTCCGGGCTGCCCGGCCCCTACACCGACCCGAACGGGAACCAACCGGAGGGGGCGGAGGCCGTCGATATCAACATGGATGGCCTGATCGACCTCTATGTCGGCGGCCACATGTTCATCAACCGCGGGGTCGATGCGAACGGTATTCCTCATTTTGAGGATATGGCCGCACAGTGGGGGCTCACCCAGACAGTGCTGCGCGCATCGCCCACCTGGGCGAACGATGTCATTCCAGACTACAAGCTAGTGACCGACGAGGGGGCCAAGTTCATCGATTGGGACAACAGCGGTCACCTCTCACTGCTGCTGTTCCGCTGGAATTGGGGACCCGCCCATGGCGCCCGACTGTTCGAGTTCGACGGCGCGCACTTCGCGGAGCGGATCTACGCGCAGTCGAGTGTGACCCCCACCTGTGCGCATCCGCCGCAGCAGCGCACGGCCCTCTTCTGGTCGGCTCGACCGTTTGACTATGGGAGTCTCGCCGCGGGTATCAATGCCTACGATCTGAACGCCGACGGTCTTGAGGAAGTTCTGGTCAGCGGCGATTCCACCGGCAGCGCCGTCTTTTACAATTACGGCTGCGGCTTTGTCGAGGTGTCCGCGGGCGATCTGACGATGGTCCCGGGCGGCAATGGTGGCATGGCGTTCGCCGATCTGGATCAGGACGGCAATGTCGACATCATCTATCCGGAGGCGGTCGAGCGCGCCTATTACGACAACAGGACCGCGCTGGTCGGCGTCCACTCCTTCACGGTGGAGGTTCTCGGTGCGAACGGTGAGCACAACCAGTACGGTCGAGTGTTACAGGTATTTCCGCCCCGCTCGCGGCGGATCTTCACCCGCGTTGTCGACGGCGGCTCGGGTTACCTCTCGCAGAGCCAGTACCCAATTCTGATCGGCACGCCTTTCTCCGGTCCGCACAGGGTGAAGGTCTACTACGCGCCACTCGCCCCGTGCACCTATGGCGGTCCGCCGTGTCAACCTGCGGTTCTTACCTTTTGGATCTCGCCCGGTCAGACGGCACGTACCTACGCTCCCTCGCCCGCACATCCGCAGGGCACGGCCGTCGTCAGCCCCTGACCGCCGAGCTCGCAGGCGCCGCACGCACTGCACGCAGTATCCCCTCCCGGGTCGAGGTTTTCGGACGCCAGTCGAGCGCCGCGAATGAGTCTCCCGTCTCCAGTTCGAGGGATCCCAGCAGGCGCGCCGCCAACTCCGGCCGGCCCGTGAGCGCGCACAGGGCGCGCAGCAGGCCGACGGGCATAGGGAAAAGGCGTGCCCGTACACCGAGGCCCTCGGCCACGTAGCCCAGCAGTTGCGGTGTGGAAACGGGCTCAGCATCGCTCACGTGGAAGACGTTGAATTGGCCTTCGATTCGCCCGAGGCAGCGGACTAGGAAATCGGCCAGATTGTCGACACTCACGACGCTGCGTCGATTGCGGACCCCGGCAAGCGGCAGCGGCACCCTGCGCCTCACCCAGCGAACCATGGCGCGGAAATTCGCGCTTGCGCCCGGCCCGTATACGAGCGGCGGCCGGACCACGACCACCTGGAGGCCGAGCGAGCGGCTGAGGGACGACAGCCGCTGTTCACACTCGAGTTTGGCCCGGCCATAGGGATCGGTCGGCTGCGCCGGGGCATCGCGCGCCAGCGGTGCGGCGGAGTAGTCTGCGAGCGCCTTGACACTGCTGACAAAGACCATCCGGGTCAGGCCCGCCTGGTTGGCCCCCAGCGCAAGGCGTTCGGTCATCGCCACGTCCCGCTGTGCCGCGCGCTCCGCACTCCCGGGATCCTCACCCAGGCGATGCACGTGGGCGGCCAGGTGCACGAACGCCTCGGCCCCGGCCATCAGCTCGGCGGGACGCTCTGCCGCGGCCAGGTCCGGGACCAGCTTGACGCACAAGCCCGCACGATCGGCCCCGGGGAGCGTGAACGGCGCCCGCGTGAGAGCGCGCACGCGATATCCCGCCCGCAGCAACGCGCCACAGAGCTCGCGCCCGACGAATCCCGCGGCGCCGCTGACGACCACCTCAGCCACGGCCGAAGGTCGCCGCCGTCATGGTGAACTCTCGATACATATCCAGATGTACCTGCACCACGCGCTCGAGGCCAAACTCGCGCTCCGCGCGCGCGCGCCCGGCCTGGCCCATGCGGGTACGCAAGGCGGCATCGTTCAGTAGGCGGCGGATCGCCGCAGCCAGGGCCTCTGCATTCCCGACCGGCACGAGCAGTCCATTCTCACCGTCCCGCACCACGTCACGGCAGCCCGGGGCGTCGGTGGTCACGATCGGGCGCCCCGCCGCACAGGCCTCCAGGAGCGCCTTCGGTACTCCCTCGCGATAGGAGGGCAGACAGACGATGTGGGCCTCCCGCAGACATTGCGCCATGTCACCTCGCTCGCCGAGCCACTGCATCCCGCTCGCCGCGCTCAGCGCGCCAACCTCTTGGGCACTCAGCGCGCCTCGGTTGCCCGGGTCCAGTCGACCGGCGACCAGGAAGCGCGCGCTGGGGCCGGAGCGGCGCAGCTGCGCCGCGGCCGCGGCGAATTCGGCGATGCCCTTGTCCCGCAGCAGACGCGCCGGCAGCAGCACGCTGGGTGTGCCGGCCAGCTCCGGCGTGGGCTGAAACTGCGACAGGTCCACGCCGGAGCCGAAGACCAGATGCGTCCGCCCAGCGGCGGAAGGACACAGCCGCAGCACTTCGCTTCGGTCCGTCTGGTTCTGCACGATGATGCGCACGTTCGCCGGTCGAAATGCACGCGCATAGGCGCGATCCAGCAGCGCGCGCAACAAGTGGCGCCGCGAACTGTAAACGTGACCGAATCCCGACACGGCATTCACGACGCCTCGAACCCCGAGCGCGCCGGCGACGTCGGTGCCGTGGAGGATGGGCTTGACCGTGACGTTGTGCAGGATGTGCGGCTGCACCGCGCGCACGATGTCCCGCAATTCGGCACGCGTGCGCAGCTCCTCCAGGGGATTCAGACCGCTGCGAGTCATATGCAGGCGGTGAAACACGATACCGTGGCGGCGCACGTCCGCGATCTCCGACTCATTCTCGACGTCGGCGGCCAGGTGCACCCGGAAGCCGTCGGCCAGCGCCGCGCGTGCCAGCTCCAGACGATGCGACAGAAAGAACCAGGCCACGTTGACCACGTAGAGCAGCGTGGCCGGGGCCTCCTGCACGCGGACAGCGGCGGACGGGGTCATGGACCAGGCGCCACGAGACCTATCGCTGGCGCCCGAGCGGCGCCGACTTCCGGGGGGCAGACCGTCTCCACTATTGCCACTTGGATCGACCTGCCTCCGTCTCGTCCTGTCAACGCGCCCCGGCCTTGCGAGTAACCCGCGAGTTGGCGCCCGAGCGCGGCATTGACGCTATGATTCTAGCTTCTTTCCGCAATCGCTAGGGGACGCGCCGATGGGCATCGGCTTTCAAGACCTGCGTCTGATGGTCGCTGCGCACGAGGCCGGCGCATCGTTCGAGCGGATGTTGACTATCGGGCGACAGAGCCTGTGCCTGCATCCGCCGGAGCTCGGGTCGTTGCGCCGCTCTCAGCCGGCGATCGCAGGGCTCGCGCGGGAGGCGTGCGCATTCGGCGCCGACGCCGAAGTGTTCCTCCGTACGCTCCTGGGGGCGCGCAGTGTCGAAGCGCTCGACTACTCGCCCTATCAGGGCGCACAGCACCTGCATGATATGAACCTGCCGGTTCCGGAAGCGTTGCGGGCACGCTTCGATGTGGTGTTCGACGGCGGTGCGCTCGAGCACGTCTTCAATTTTCCCGTGGCCATT
>JAFAPI010000200.1 GCA_019247195.1 Gammaproteobacteria bacterium | reverse complement strand
CCCGCTCGATCGCTGGCGGCGCGGGCTGTCCCTGCCGCGGGCTGTGCTCGGCATGACGATCGCACATGTCGGCTTCGGCACCGCGGTCGTGGCACTCACCACCGTGCAGTCCTTCACCGTGGAGAAGGACGTGGCACTTGCCCCCGGGCAGAACGCCCGGGTGGGGGCGTACCTCATCCGCTTCGACGGCGTGCAGCCGGTCGAAGGGCCGAACTTCGACGCGATGGGGGGAACCTTCACCGTGACGCGCGACGGCACACCCGTGGCCGTCATGCGGCCCCAGAAGCGTCAGTACTGGGTGCAGCACCAGGTCACCTCCGAGACCGCCATTCGCCTCAGCCGCGGCGACAACCTGCTGCTCGCGCTGGGCGAGGACCTGGGCGCGGGGCGCTGGAGTGTGCGCGTGCAGATCCGTCCCCTCGTGAGCCTCGTGTGGCTCGCGGCGCTGGTCATGGCGTGCGGGGGTGCGCTCGCGGCCTCGGACCGGCGCTACCGCGCCGCCGCCGCGCGCGAGCGGATCGAGCTGCAGGGCGCGGCCGGGCAGGCACCATGAATCGCTTTGCCCTGCCGCTCGGTCTCTTCCTGCTCCTGGCGGTGGTGCTGTTCGTCGGCATCCGGCACTCCCCGGACAAGGGCATCATCGTCTCGCCACTGCTCAATAAGCCGGCACCGGAGTTCGCGCTGCCTGCGCTCGATGCCCCCGAGCGCATCGTGCGTCCGCAGGACCTGCGTGGCCGCTGGTACCTGCTCAATGTCTGGGGCACCTGGTGCGTCGCCTGTCGCGAAGAGCATGAGATGCTGCTGCGGGTGCGCGCGGCGGGGGTCGTGCCACTGGTCGGCATCGACTGGAAGGACGATGACCAGCAGGCCCAGGCCTGGCTGCGTCAGCTCGGCAACCCCTACGAGGTCGTGGCGGTGGACCACAGCGGCCGGACGGCGATCGATTGGGGCGTGTACGCCGCCCCCGAGACCTTCCTGGTCAGTCCCCAGGGCATCGTCGTCTACAAATGCACGGGCGAGCTCACCGAGGAGATCTGGAACAAGGAAATCCTGCCGCGTGTGCGGCCGGCCGCGGTGACCAGCGGATGAGGAGACTTGCCCTCATCGCGGCGCTGCTCGGGCTCAGCGCGCTGGCGCGCGCCGTCGACCCGACCCAGCTGCCGGACCCCGCGCTGCAGGCCCGCTACGTCGCGCTCACCCACGAGCTGCGCTGCATGCAGTGCCAGAACGAAGCGATCGCTGACTCCCCGGTGGACCTCGCGGCGGACCTGCGCAACCAGGTGCGCGAGCAGCTGCTCGCCGGCCGCTCGGATCAGCAGATCCGCGACTGGATGGCCGCGCGCTACGGCGAATTCATCCTGTTCCGACCGCGCTACTCACTGCGTAACGCCTGGCTGTGGGGCGCACCGCTCGTGCTCCTGGTGGTCGGCGCCCTGGTGTGTGCGCGCATCCTGCGCGCGCGCCAGGCCCTGGTAGCCGCGGACCCGGGCCCGCTCGAGGACGACGCGGGCCGTTAATGTTCGCCTTTCTCATAGCGGCGGCGGTGCTGATGGCGGGCGTGGTGGCGCTCGTCGCCGTGCCGCTCTTGCGCCGCACGGCGCTGCCGCCCGCCACCGGCGCCGCATTCTCCGCCGCCGCGGTGCTGATGTTCGGCTCCGCGTTGCTCTACGTGCTGTGGAGCAGCTGGCCGTGGCGTAACCCCGCAGCGGACTCACCGCAGACCATGGTGGCGCGCCTGGCGCGGCAGATGGAGCGGGAGCCGCGCAACCTGGAAGGGTGGTTGATGCTCGGTCGCTCCTACACGGTGCTGCAGGAGTATCCGCTCGCCGTGCGCGCGTATCAGCGGGCGGACCAGTTGAGCGCGGGCCGCAGCGCCGAAGCGCTCACCGGCGAGGCCGAGGCACTCGCCCTCAGCGATGAATCCGAGCTGTCGGGGCGGGCGGGTCGGCTCATCGAGCGTGCGCTCGCGATAGCCCCGGATTCGGGCAAGGCGCTGTTCTACGGGGCGGCGGTGGCCCTGCGCCGCGGTGACTTGCCGCTGGCGCGCGAGCGATTCAACCGGCTGCTCGCGATGAATCCGCCGCCCAACGTGCGCGCGGTGCTCGAGCAGCAGATCGCAGCCCTCGACGCGAGGCTCAGCGCGCCGCAGTCGCAGCCGGCCGCCGCAGCCGGCGAGGCGCGCGTGCAGCTGACGATCACCGCCGGGAGCGACGTGCCCTCGGGCGATGCGCCGCTCTTCGTCTTCGTGCGCCAGGCCGGGGCGGGCGGACCGCCACTCGCGGCGAAGCGGCTGGCGAGCCGCTTCCCGCAGTCGGTAACGTTGACCCCCGCGGATGCGATGATCCCCGGCCGCTCCTTTGCGCCGGGTCAGCGACTGGAGGTGGTGGCCCGCATCGCCCGCTCCGGCAACCCGGTGGGTGCTTCCGGCGATCCGTTCGGTCAGATCAGTTATGAGGTTGGAAAAGACGGGCTGCGCGACCTGCGCATCGATCGCGTGACCCCCTAGGCTTTCCCCGGCTCCTGGGGTGCCCGAGGCCGACGCTATTGTCGGATTTCGCTTATTTCCGCCCCTTAAAGCGGCGCGGTATCCTGCTGGCTGGTTGCAACATATTACGTCGCGGGGCCTGAATCCCTAGCCTCGGGGCTTGCCAGAGGAGTGAGTGATGGCACAAGGAACAGTTGATGAAGGGCGCACCTCCCACCGTGGGTTCGCCTCGATGGACGCCGAGCGGCAGCGCCAGATCGCCAGCATGGGCGGTAAGGCCGTGCCGGATGAGAAGCGCAGCTTCTCGCAGAACCGCCGCCTCGCGGCGGAGGCGGGCCGCAAGGGCGGGCAGAGCGTGCCCGGCTCCAAGCGCAGCTTCTCCCAGGATCGCAACCTGGCCGCGGTAGCCGGTCGCAAGGGCGGGCAGAGCGTGCCGGACGAGAAGCGCAGCTTCTCGCAGCACCCCGAGCTCGCCGCGGAGGCCGGGCGCAAGGGCGGGCAGGCCAGCCACGGCAGCAGTAACCGTCCGAGCTGACGGGCCCGGCGACAGCCGAGGCTGATGCAAAACGGCGCGCGGCCCCTCGGCCGCGCGTTGTCTTTTCAGGTGCGCAGCGTCACGCACCAGGCGCCGAGCGCCATCAGGCTGACGCCCAGCCAGTTCACCAGGGTAAGTTTCTCGCCAAGGAACAACACCCCGAACACCGCTACGAGCACCACGCTCAGCTTGTCGAGCGGAGCGACGCGTGCGGCGTCCCCGAGCTGCAGCGCGCGGAAGTAGCACCACCACGACGCGCCGGTGGCTAGTCCCGAGAGCACCAAGAAGAGGTAGGTGCGCGCCGATGCGTGCGCGAGCTCGGGCAGTTGCCGAGTCGCGGCGACCAGGCTGAAGAGCGCGATGAGGATGATCGCACTGCGCACCAGAGTCGCAACATCCGGACTGACGCCTTGCACGCCGAGTTTGCCGAAGATCGCCGTCAGCGCGGCGAACAGCGCGCCCGCTAACGCCCAGAACTGCCATGCCGCCACGCCGCTCTCCCGCCGTCCTGCGTGGCTGAAGTCTCACACGGCAGTAGCCGGTGGTCACGACGTTGACCCCCGTGCGGCGGAGGACTAAGGTTTGCCCGAGCTAGGGGAGCCCCGGCAGGGGGCTGAGAGGCCAGCGGGCGCCGTGAGAGGACGGGGCCGCCTGGCGACCCTTCGAACCTGATCCAGTTAATCCTGGCGTAGGAAAGTGTCTTGCAGCGTGCGACCTTCCGTCGCACCTTTCACCTTCTCGCCATGCACTGGGTCCTCGACGCCACGTTGAAGGAGCCCGTCATGAATGCCCAACTGATGCACGTCGTAGTCGAGTCGCTGCCGGCCTCGCGCAAGGTGTACGAGCGCGGGCGGTTGCATCCGCAGCTGCGGGTGCCGATGCGCGAGATCACCCTGCACGAGTCAAGCGGCGAGCCGCCCCTTACCGTCTATGACGCCTCGGGGCCCTACACCGACGCCCAGGCCAGCATCGACATCAGTCATGGCCTGCCGCGCACGCGCCAGTCGTGGATCGAGGCGCGGGGCGATGTCGAGTCGTACCGCGGCCGTACCGTGCAACCGCTCGACAACGGGCTCGCCGCCGGCGGCAGGGCCGCGCCGGAGTTCCCGCTGCGTACGGCTCCGCTGCGCGCCCGCGCCGGCACGGCGGTGACGCAGCTGGCCTACGCGCGGCGCGGACTCATCACCCCCGAGATGGAGTTCGTCGCGATCCGGGAGAATCTGCGTCGCGAGGCGCAGGCGGTTCGACCGGGCGGAGAGCCGTGGGGCGCAGCGTTGCCGGCGCTCGTGACACCGGAGTTCGTGCGCGCCGAGGTCGCGGCCGGGCGCGCCATCATCCCGGCCAACGTCAACCATCCCGAGTCCGAGCCGATGATCATCGGCCGCAACTTCCTGGTGAAGATCAACGCCAATATCGGCAACTCCGCCGTCAGCTCCTCCACCGCGGAAGAGGTCGACAAGATGGTGTGGGCCATACGCTGGGGCGCGGATACCGTGATGGACCTGTCCACCGGTCGCAACATCCACACCATCCGCGAATGGATCCTGCGCAATGCGCCGGTGCCGATCGGCACGGTGCCGATTTACCAGGCGCTCGAGAAGGTGGGCGGCGTCGCCGAGGAGCTCTCCTGGGAGGTATTCCGCGATACGCTGATCGAGCAGGCCGAGCAGGGGGTCGACTACTTCACGATCCACGCCGGCGTACGCCTCGGCTACATCCCGCTCACCGTCGGGCGCGTCACCGGGATCGTCTCGCGCGGCGGCTCGATCATGGCCAAGTGGTGTCTCGCGCACCATCGCGAGAGCTTCCTCTACGAGCACTTCCCGGAGATCTGCGAGATCTGCCGCGCGTACGATGTGAGCTTCTCGCTCGGTGACGGACTGCGCCCGGGCAGCATCGCCGATGCAAACGACCCCGCCCAGTTCGCCGAGCTCGAAACGCTCGGTGAACTCACCCGCACCGCGTGGGCGCAGGACTGCCAGGTGATGATCGAGGGCCCCGGTCACGTGCCGATGCACAAGATCAAGGCCAACATGGACAAACAGCTCGCCACCTGTGGTGAGGCGCCGTTCTACACCCTCGGGCCGCTCACGACCGACATTGCTCCGGGCTACGATCACATCACCTCCGCGATCGGCGCGGCGATGATCGGCTGGTACGGCACGGCGATGCTCTGCTATGTGACGCCCAAGGAGCACCTCGGCCTCCCCGACCGCAACGACGTGAAGACCGGCGTCATCACCTACAAGATCGCCGCCCATGCGGCGGATCTCGCCAAGGGTCATCCGGGCGCGCAGGCGCGCGATGACGCATTGTCACGGGCGCGCTTCGATTTCCGCTGGCAGGATCAGTTCAACCTCTCGCTGGATCCGGACACGGCCTGCGCCTTCCACGACGCGACGCTGCCGAAGGAGGGGCACAAGCTGGCGCATTTCTGCTCGATGTGCGGTCCGAAATTCTGCTCGATGCGCATCTCGCACGAGGTGCGTGCCGAGGCGCGTGCGCAGGGCATGCAGGAGATGGCGGCACGCTTCCGCGCCGGCGGCGGCGAACTCTACGTGCCCAAGGGCTGAGATGACGCTGCGGGTAAGCATCCTCGGGGCCGGGGTGGCCGGGCTGACGTGCGCCCTCGAGCTGGTCGAGCGCGGCGCGGACGTTGAGGTCCTCGAGCGCGGGGACGGGCCCGGCCCCCAGTCCTGCTCCTGGTTCGCCGGCGGGATGCTCGCGCCGTGGTGCGAGGAAGAGCACGCGGGCAGCCTGATCCGGCTGCTCGGCGAGGAAAGTCTGCCGTGGTGGGAGCGGCAATGCTCGGCCACCGTGCAGCGCGGCACGCTCGTGGTGGCCCACGAGCGCGACCACGCTGAGCTGCGACAGTTCGCGACCCGTACCCACGCGCACAGCAGCTGCGACGCCGCCGCCGTGGCGGGACTCGAGCCCGACCTCGCCGGCCACTTCCAGCGCGGGCTCTTCTTCGGCGCCGAGGCTCACCTCGACCCGCGGCGGGCGCTCGCCGAGCTCGTCTGCCGCGTGCGCGCCCGCGGGGTCACGCTGCACTGGCAGGCCGAGGCTAGCGGCCGGCCCGCTCGCGGCCGGATCCGCCTCGATTGCCGGGGACTCGCGGCACGGGACGCCTGGCCCGCGTTGCGCGGCGTGCGCGGCGAGATGCTGCTGCTGCGCCTGCCGGAGCTGAACCTCACGCGCCCGGTGCGCGTGCTGCATCCGCGGCTGCCCCTCTACATCGTGCCGCGCGGCGCACACACCTACCTTCTCGGGGCCACGCAGCTCGAGAGTGACGCCGCGGGTGCGATAAGCGTGCGCTCGATGCTCGAGCTGCTCGCGGCCGCGTACGCGCTGCATCCGGCCTTCGGCGAAGCGCAGATCCTGGAGAGTGGCTGCGGCGTGCGCCCGGCGCTGCCGGACAATCTGCCGCGCGTGCGCCGCGCGGGCGATACGCTCTACGTGAACGGGTTGTACCGGCACGGTTTCCTGATCGCGCCGGCCCTGGCACGGCGCGTGGCGGATTATCTGCTCGAGGGTCAGAGGATCCCGGAGGTGATGGATGAGGATCGTGGTGAACGGCGCCTGGCGTGAGCTGCGGGCACCGCAGCTTGCCGCGGCGCTGGCGGAACTCGGCTACGAGCAGCGCGTGGTCGGCACGGCACTGAACGGCGAGTTCGTGCCGGTCGGGGCCCGGGCGACTACGCCGCTGCAGGAGGGGGACCGGCTGGAAGTGCTGGCCCCGGTGCAGGGGGGCTGATGCTCGAGCTCTATCAGACCGCCCTGCGCTCGCGGTTGCTGCTCGGTACGGCCCGCTATCCCTCGCCGGCGCTCCTCACCGCGGCGGTGCGTGCCGCCGGTGCGGAGGTCGTCACGGTGGCACTGCGCCGCGAGGCCGCCGGCGAGCGGGCGGGGCAGGGGTTCTGGGGCATCATCCGCGAGCTAGGGGTTCGCGTGCTGCCCAATACCGCGGGATGCCATTCGGTAAAAGAGGCGCTCACCACGGCCCACATGGCACGCGAAGTCTTCGGGACCTCGTGGATCAAGCTCGAGGTCATCGGCGAGGACGACACGCTGCAGCCGGACGTGTTCGGCCTGGTCGAGGCGGCACGCCTCCTGTGCGCGGAAGGCTTTCAGGTCTTTCCCTACACCACCGAGGACCTGGTGGTGGCGGAGCGGCTGCTCGCCGCGGGTTGCCGCGTGCTGATGCCCTGGGGGGCCCCGATCGGCTCGGGGCGCGGGCTGAACAATCTTCTCGGCCTGCGCGCGCTGCGGGCGCATTTTCCCGACGTGCCGCTGATCATCGATGCGGGGCTCGGCCTGCCCTCGCACGCGACGCAGGCCCTGGAGATGGGCTTTGACGCCGTGCTGGTCAACACCGCCGTCGCGCAGGCGCGCGATCCGGTGCAGATGGCGGGCGCGTTCGCGCGCGCGGTGGAGGCGGGCCGGCAGGGACGCACGGCCGGACCGATGGAGCCGCGCGATTGGGCCGCACCCTCCACGCCGGTGCTCGGCACCGCCTTCCGCGGATGAATCTGCCGCGCGTCTACCCGATCGTCGACAGCGCCGACTGGGTCGCGCGCCTGCTGGCCCACGGTGCGCGCCTGATCCAGCTGCGCATCAAGGATGCCCCGACTTCGCATCTCGAAGCTGAGATCGCCCGAGCGCGCGCCCATTGCAGGGGCGCCGGCGCCCAGCTGGTGGTCAATGACTACTGGGAGCTCGCGCTCGCAGCCGGCTGCGACTTCGTGCACTTGGGGCAGGGTGATCTCGAGGGCGCCGACGTGCCGGCCCTGCGCCGCGCCGGCGTGCGGCTCGGCATCAGCACGCACGATGAGCGCGAGCGCGAGCGCGCCCTCGCTCTGGATCCGGACTACATCGCCCTCGGACCGATCTACCCCACGACCCTGAAGGTCATGCCCTGGGCGCCCCAGGGGCTGGCACGCCTGGGGGAGTGGAAGCGCTGCATCGGTCGGCGAGCGCTGGTGGCCATCGGCGGGCTGACGGTCGCCCGGCTGCCGCAGGTCTTCGCCGCCGGTGCCGACGTAGCGGCGGTGGTCAGCGATGTGGTGCGCGCGGCCGATCCCGGGCAGCGGATCCGGCAGTGGCTGGCGAGCGCGGCGGCGGCGTAGCCCGACGATGGACGAGCGCTACCAGCGTCAGATGTTGGTGCCGGAGATCGGAGCGGCAGGACAGGCGCGCCTCGCCCGAGCACGGGTCCTGGTCGTGGGCGTCGGGGGCCTCGGCTGCGCGGCGGTGCCCTACTTGGCCGGGGCGGGCGTGGGGGAGCTGGTGCTGGTCGATCCTGACCGCGTAAGCCTCTCCAACCTGCATCGCCAGACCCTGTACCGGACCGAGCAGATCGGTGCACTGAAGGTGACGCTGGTGCGGGAGTTCCTCCTGGGACTGAACCCCCGGCTGCGCATCGAGGCGCTGCCCCTGCGGCTCGGCGCGGCGGACGCCGCGCGCCTCGTGGCCGGCGTGGACCTCGTGCTGGACGCGGCCGACAGCTTCGCCGCCACCTACCTGCTGAGCGATGCCTGCCGCGCTGTGCGTTGCCCCCTGGTGAGTGCCTCGGTGGTCGGCCTGCAGGGCTATGTGGGCGTGTTCTGCGGTCGTGCGCCGAGCTACCGCGCCGTCTTCCCGGAGCTGCCCCAGGCGGCCGGCTCCTGTGCAGACAGCGGGGTGCTCGGCAGCGCGGTGGGCGTGCTCGGTGCGCTGCAGGCGCAGCTCGCCCTGGCCACGCTGGTGGGCTGGGAACCGCAGGTGCAGGGACGCATGGTCACCGTCGATCTGCGCACGCTGCACTTCGGTGGCTTCTCCTTCGCCCGCGCCCCGGAGCCGGCGGGCGACGAGCTCCCCTTCATCGATCGCGCCAGCGTCACCCCGCAGGATGCTGTGATCGACCTGCGCGCAGCCGCGGAGGCGCCCGAGCAGGCCTTCGCGCAGGCGCGGCGACTGAGCGTTCAGGAACTCGAGGAGCGGGGACCCGGTTGCGTCGAGCCCGGGGCGCGGGTCGTGCTCTGCTGCCGCAGCGGGCTGCGCGCGTGGCGCGCCGCGCGCAGCCTGCAACGGCGCGGCTTTCACAACGTAGCCCTGCTCGCCCTCGGCGAGTGAAGGCCGTCCTCCTCATCGGCGGCACGGACTCGAGCGGAGGTGCGGGGCTCGCGCGTGATATCGCGACCGTCACCGAGCTCGGCCTGCATCCCTTGTGCGCCCTCACGGCGGTGACCGCCCAGTCCGACCGAGCGCTGCACCAGAGCGCGCACCTGCCCGCACCGCTGGTGCGCGCGCAGATCGAGGCCGCGTGCGCCACGCGACCACCGGCCGCCATCAAGATCGGCATGCTCGGGGAGGCAGCGATCGTGCGTGCCGTGGCCGAGGCATCCGTTAGCTGGGGCGGCGCACCGGTGGTGCTCGATCCGGTGCTGCGCAGCTCCTCGGGGGGCGAGCTGCTCGATGCGGGAGGACTCGAGGTGCTGCGGCGGGAGTTATTGCCGCGTCTCGCGCTGCTCACGCCGAACCTCGCCGAGGCGGCCGCGCTGCTTGGCTGTGCACCGGCCAGCGGGGTGGCGGAGATGACGCGGCAGGCAGTCGCGCTCGGCGCGCTCGGCGCGCCAGCGGTGCTGCTGAAGGGCGGTCACCTCGGCGGCCTGCAGGCGATCGACGTCTTGTGGCGGGCGGGGGCGCACGCCGTGCCGCTGCTCGCGCCGCGCCTCGCCGGGGAGTGGCGCGGCACCGGCTGCACGCTGGCGAGCGCGATTGCCGTGCAGCTGGCGCAGGGCGTGGAGTTGTCACTCGCCTGCCAACACGCCAAACACTACCTGACGCAACGCCTGCAGCGTCGCGACTGAGCCGTCGGGCCGCGGCGACGCCGCGCGCGGTCAACCAAACACGTGCTGACCCGCTATGGGTCCGGAGCGGGCGCCAGTGAGGGCGCCGACAAACCGACACAGGAAGGATTCGCCATGCACGGGAATATGTTGCAAACGGCGGTGCGGTGCGCACTGCTGACGGGCCTGGGCAGCCTCGCCGCCTGCGGCGGCGCTGGTGACAGTCAGATGACCCAGACCGGAACCCCACCGGTCACGATGCCGCTCACCCTGAGCGATGCGTCCTCCGCGGACTGGGCGCTGATCGGGGTGCGCGTGCTGAGCATCGCACTCGTGCCGCAGGGCGGCGGCAGCGCGATCACGGTGTGGACCGCGCCGAGCCCGGCCCCGTACGTCAACCTCGAGCAACTCGATCAGCTCGGCGAGCTGCTGGGCAACGTCATCGTACCCCCTGGCACCTACACCGGGGCCATCCTCACCGTGGGCGCGAACCCCGGGGATGTACTGCTGACTGTCGCCAACGATCCCGAGAGCGGCTTTCCGTTGCCGGGCGGCACCGTCATTCCCGCCGGCGACATCCAGATCCAGGGTAAGCAGGGCAGCAGTGGCGCCTATACAGTGCCGGTGCACGTGCAGTTCGACAGTGCGCTCGTGGCCAGCGCCGGTCAGAGCAACGCGCTCGACCTGGAATTTGATCTCGGCCACCCCGCCTTCATCCTCGGCCACACCCCGCCGGCGGCGGGCGGTACGACGCTGTGGGCCGTTAACTTCAACGGACCCGTGCGCTCGCACACCCGCCACGACCTGACGCACCTGCTGCTGCGTCATACGTACGGCACGGTGCAGTCGGTGGCGAGCGATGCCGGCTCGTTCACCATCGACAAGGACTTCCCGGTCCTGCCCGTCACCAATCCGGAGACGGCCACGCAGAGCAGCACACAGCTGACCATCTTCGCGGACGCCACCAATGGCACTCTGTTCTATGACCTGGACGCCAAGACACACGCGGTGGTGAAGGATTTTTCCACGGAGGCCGCGACACTCAGCGGTCGCTTCGTGCGCGTCGCCGCCCGCTACCAGGAAGACGGCACGCTGGTGGCCGTGCGGGTCTGGGCCAGCAACGACTTCCAGAAGGTGTGGGTCAGCCCCGAAGGTCACGTGCTGCATGTAGATGCCGCGCAGGCCATGCTCACCGTGTCCGACGAGTCCGGGCGTGCGGTGCCGGTCGCAGTGGATGCGAGCACGGCCTTCTACTTCCGCGCGCCGGCCGCCTCGCTCGCCGATGCGACCCCGATCGGAACGGGCCCGCAGTTCCTTGCCGCGGACAACCTGGTACGGGGCTTCAAGGTGCACGTGTCGGTGGTCGACCCGCTCGCAACCCCGCTGGTCGCGGACAGCGTCGACATCGAGACGGCCAACTATTCCGGCCGCATCTCCAGTCCCGACAGCAGCGGCTTCACCTATACGCACCAGTTCGTGCGCACGAGCGATGATTACTCGCTGCGCCTGAACTACATCGCCGCCACCACGCCGAACGGCTTCGACGGCAGCGGCAATCCGGTCACCGGGTTCAAATGGTGGAACTTCACCTACCCGACGCTGCTCAACAGCGGCACCGGTGCCGTGGACGGCTTCGTCGCGGCGGCGAACGGTGCGGTGGACTTCGGCGGTACGGTAGGCCCGCTGAACACCTACGGGGCGAGCACGGCGCTGTGGGGCGATCCCGGCAACCCGTCCGGCTGGTCGGCCCGTGAGGTGGTGCTGCTGCCGAGCCCGGTCCCCCTCGGCGTGGTGGCGAGCGGCTTCGCCAATGACGCGTTCGGGCTGAGCGTGCCCGGCGGTGCCCAGGCGGTCACGGTGGACGTGAGCACGACAGCGCAGGCCGCGACGCTCGTCTATCAGGTCGACCGGACCAACGGAGTCGTCACCGTGAGCCCGATCGACATCACGACTGCGGGCGGGCTCGCGGCGCTCACCACCGGCCTGAGCACCGGCACGCCGGTCAAGGCCTTCGGCATCCCGCAGGCCGACGGCACGCTCAAGGCCTACGTGATCGTGTACTTCACGGGACTGGTGCCGCAGCTCTAACGCGGCTCTGATCGGGACCGGCAGGAGCCGAGGTCCGGGAGAGGCGGCGCCGCGCGTTGAGCGCGGCGCCCCTTTTTCCGGGTCCCCGGTATCATGGCCTCATGTCCGCCAACCCTGCCGCGAACCGACAGCTCGAGGACATCGCCCATCAGGCGATGCGTGACAACGGCCTGGATCCGGATTTCCCGCCCGCCGTCCAGGAGCAGGTGCGGCGGCTGCAGAGCCCCGGCGACGCGGTCGGGTCGCCGCGCGATCAACGCGCGCTGCTCTGGTGCTCGATCGACAACGACGACTCGCGCGATCTCGATCAGCTCTCCGTGGCGGTGCCCGCCGCGAACGGCGCGGTGCGCATCCTGGTCGCGATCGCCGACGTGGACGGCACCGTGCCCCGTGACTCGCCGGTCGATGCGCACGCGGCACAGAACACCACCTCGGTGTACACGGTGCCGCAGGTTTTCCCCATGCTCCCGGAGCGGCTGTCGACCGATCTCACCAGCCTCGCCGCCGGCCAGGAGCGCACGGCGCTCGTGATCGACCTGACCGTCGCAGCTGATGCGACGGTGAGTGGCTCGGAGATCTATGCGGCTCGTGTCGTGAACCGTGCGAAGCTCGCCTACAACAGCGTGGCGGCGTGGCTCGAGGGCCGGGGCGCGGCGCCGGAACCGCTGCAGGCGGTGAAGGGCATGGATGCACAACTGCGCATCCAGGATGAGGTGGCGCAGCGCCTCAAGCGCCGCCACCAGCAAGAGGGTGCCCTCGGACTGGTGACGCTCGAGGCGGAGTCCATCTATCACGATGGAGTGCTGTCGGACCTGCGACCGAGCGAGGAGAACCGCGCCAAGGAACTCATCGAGTACTTCATGATCGCGGCCAACAACGCCGTCGCCACCTACCTCGAGAGTCACCAGCGCTCCTCGCTGCGTCGGGTGCTGCGTCCGCCGGAGCGCTGGGACCGCATCGTCGCACTCGCCCGTGGCCTGGGCGAGTCGCTGCCGGCGCAACCGGATGCCAAGGCGCTGAGTGATTTTCTGGCACGCCGGCAACGCGCCGCGGCCGCGACCTTCCCCGACCTTTCGCTGAGCGTGGTCAAGCTGCTCGGGGCCGGCGAGTACGTACTCAAACAGGCCGGGGCGCCGGCCGAAGGTCACTTCGGCCTCGCGCTGCGGGACTACGCGCACGCCACGGCGCCCAACCGGCGCTACCCGGACCTCCTCACGCAGCGGTTGCTGAAGGCGGCGCTGAGTGGGCAGCCCGCCCCGTACGGTGATGCGCAGCTGCGTGAGCTCGCCGCGCACTGCAGCCTGCAGGAGCGCAACGCGGCCAAAGTGGAACGCCGCGTGCGCAAGTCCGCCGCGGCGCTCTTGCTGCAGCCCCGCGTCGGCCAGTCCTTCGATGCGATCGTCACCGGCGTCAATACCAGCGGTACCTGGGTCCGCATCAGCCAGCCGCTGGCCGAGGGGCGCTTGGTGCGTGGTGCCGAGGGTGTGGATGTCGGCGATGCCGTGCGCGTGCAATTGCTCCACACCGACGTGGCTCGCGGTTTCATCGACTTCGGCCGCCTCACCGTGGGTCGCGGGCCCGGCGGTTCCGACTCGCGCTGACGGGCGCATGCGCCGTGCGCCGATTTGCGCGCCGGTCGCGCAGCACGGCGCGTACTCCAAATCGCACACGACTCAAAAAACCGACACGTTGCCCGCGCGGCGCGGCTTGCCTTAGATAAGGAGCGAGGCGCGCCGCCGCAGGGCACTGCGCGACGGGCCCACTAAAGAGCTTCGCCGCAAACAGTTGAACAGACTCGTTACTCAGGAACTTCAGGAGGTCTTATGCTGCGTGTCATGATGTTTGTTGCCGCCGCCTGCGGGTGCGCCGCGCTGGCTTCGGCCGAGCCGGCCGCCGCGCCGGTAACCCCCTCGACCCAGGCCGGTAATCCGGCCGGCCCGACGGCCCCCGCCGACCCGACGATGCCCACCACGAGCCAGCCTGATCCGGCGACCGGCCCGAGTGCGGCGACTTCTGCGGAAACAACCGGGAACGGTACCTCGAGCGGCAGCGCGACCGGGGCCTATCCGAGCACTTCGGGCAGCGCGGCGAGCGCGACGACCTCAGCGGACAACACGCGCCTGGCCTCCCTGCTGCCGGCCGGCACCACCGCGCAGGAGGCCTGCAGCGGCTTCCAGGACACCGAGACCTGTGCGGTCGTCCTGCATGCCTCGCAGAACCTGAATATCCCCTTCGCCGATCTCAAGAGCCGGCTGGCGAGCGGTAAGAACCTGCAGCAGTCGATCCGCGACATCAAGCCCGACGCGGATGCCGCCGCCGAGGAGCAGCGGGCCATCGATCAGGCACGCACGGACGCCCACCCCCCGCAAGGCTAGCGAATAGCCGCGACACTCCCGGACGGTGAGGCCTGGTCCTCACCGTCCGGGGTCGCGATGCTCACGCCGCTCAGGAGGCGGGGTGCCAGTCCCCGCCCAGCGCCCGTATCAGCAACACCAGGGCGCTGGCGCGGCGCACGTCGATGTCGACGGCGGTCAGTCGCGCAGTGAGCGCGGCGTTCTCGGTCGCCACCACCTCCAGATAGGTCACGATCCCGCCGCGGTAGCGCAGCAGCGCCTGGTCCAGCGCGCCCTGGGTCGCCTGCACTGCGCCTTCCTGACTCTGCTGTTCGCGCTGCAGCTGGCGCAGCGCCGCCAGGTTGTCCTCGACCTCCTGATAGGCCCGTAACACGGTGTCGCGGTAGTTGGCGACCTGCTCGTCATAGACGGCATGGGCGCGCTGCGACTCGCCTGCGTGCCGCCCGGCATCGAACAGCGTGAGAAGCGCCTGCGGTCCGAGTGACCAGAAGCGGCTCGGGGCCGTGAGCCAACTGCCGGGCGCGGTGCTCTCCACGCCGGCAGAGCCGCCGAGCGTGAACACCGGAAAATAGGCGGCGCGCGCCACCCCGATGCCGGCATTGGCCGAGGCCACCCGGCGCTCGGCCGCGGCTACGTCGGGGCGACGCTCCAGCAACTGCGAGGGCAGCCCCGGATCGACGCCCTGGAGTCTAGGCAGACCCGCCTCGGCGCGCGCGGCGAGGATAAAGGCACTCGCTGGCTTGCCGATGAGCACCGCGATTGCGTGTTCCGTTTGCGCGCGCCGCAGCCGCGTGTCCTCGGCCTGGGTGCGAGCGCTTTGCAGTTGAGCCTCCGCCTGCTGCACGTCCGAGAGCGCCACCGCGCCGCCGGTATGCAGATTGCGCGTGAGCTCCAGCGCGCGGGTGTAGTCGGCGACCGTGCGGTCCAGCAGTCCCTGTTGCACGTCCAGTCCCCGCAGGCTGAAGTAGTCGGTGGCGAGCTCCGCGTGCAGGGACAGTTCGAGCGCGGCCACATCCCCCGCGCTCGCCTGCTCACCGAAGCGCGCCGCGGCTACGTTGCTGCGGATCCGGCCGAAGAGGTCAAGCTCGTAGGAGAGGTCCACCCCCGCGCTGAAGAGGTTGCCGGTCGCCGGGCGTCCGGGGGCGTAGGTGGGTGAGTTCACCGAGGTGCGCGCGCGATCCGCGTTCACGTTGGCGGTGAGGGTCGGCAGCCAGTCGGCGCGCGCGACGCGCGTGGTGGCCCGCGCCTGCCCGAGCCGCGCCAACGCGGCCTTCAGGCTCTGGTTGTCGGCGTGAACCTGGGCCTCGAGATCGTTGAGTTCCTCGTCCCCGAACATCTGCCACCAGGGGCCGCGCGGCTGCGCGTCCGCCGGCATCGCGCGCTGCCAGTCACCCGATTCCTTGTAGGTGGAGGGCGGGTCGGGCAGGGCGGGGCGATGGTAGCGGGGGGCGAGCGAGCATGCCGGCAGCGCCAGACCGAGCGCGGCGGCCAGGGCCACCACCGGCCCATTCATGGGGTCGTCCCCCCGGCGGTGTTGGGCGCAACCGGTATGGGGGCCACGCGTACGGGTTCGCCCTCGGTGATGGAATCGGGTGGATTCAGGACCAGGGTGTCCGCGGGCGAGAGCCCACTCATGACCTCGACCTCGCGCCCGAAGTCGCGCCCCTGCACGATGGACTTGAGGTGCACCCGCTGGGAGGCATCGAGGGTCGCGACCTGCAGGCCTTCGGCGCGGAACAGGAGGGTATTGACCGGAATGCGCAGCCCCGGTGCGTCGCGGTGGAGCTCGAAATGCACCTGGGCATAGGATCCGGGCAGCAATTCGCCACGCGCGTTGTCGATCTGCAGCTCGACTTGCAGGGTGCGCGTGGTGGGGTCGAGCGCATGAGCCGTGCGGGCGACGGCGGCGTCGAAGCGCTGGTCCGGGCGATCCGCGAAGACGAGCCCGGCGCTCATGCCTTCGCGGATGTCCGCCGCGTAGGGCTGCGGGACGGAGACGTAGATGCGCAGACGCTGTGTGTCGGCGACCCGGAACAGTGCGCCGCCGCTGGTCTGGGCGGCGGTTATGAGTGCGCCGACGTCGGTATTGCGCTGGGTCACGACGCCGTCGAAGGGCGCCACGACGCGCTTGAAGGACTCAAGTTGGCGCAGCCGCCCGACGTTGGCCGCGGCCGCCTGCCGCGCGGCAGCCTTGGCCGCGGCGTCCCCGGCGCGCTGGTCCGCATCCTGTTGCGACACGGAGTCGGTCGCCCGCAGCCCCTGCCAACGCTCGTTGGTGGTGCGGGCGAGCTGATAGTTCGCCTCGGCGCTGCCCAGATCCGCCTGGGCCTGGCGCAGCTGCTGGTCCAGTTCCGGCGTATCGATCTCGGCCAACAGTTGGCCTTTCCTTACCGGCGTGCCGATGTCGGTGTACCAGCGCTTGAGGTAGCCGTCGGTGCGCGCGTAGATGGGCGCCTCGTAGTAGGCCTGCACGGTGCCGGGCAGCACCAGCGCGTCCGCTCCGGGGTTGCGCTGCGGCTTGGTGACCGTGACGGTGGGCACCGCGGCCTGCCGCGCCTCACGCTCGAGGGCGCTGCGCGCGACGAGTCGGCTGGCCACCCCCCACACGGCGATCAAGAGCGCGAGCGCGAGCAGCAGCCACACGTAGCGGCGCCGGGACGGGGAGCGGTGTGGCTCGGGCATCAGGCGCTCCGCCGCGCATGGATGAGCGTGAACACCGTCGGCACGAAGAGCAGCGTCGCGACGGTCGCGAACACCAGTCCGCCGATCACCGCGCGCCCGAGTGGCGCGTTCTGCTCGCCGCCCTCGCCCAGTCCGAGCGCCATGGGCAGCATGCCGATGATCATCGCCAGGGCGGTCATTAGCACCGGGCGCAGACGCGTCGTGCCGGCCTGCAGTGCGGCGTGCAGGGCGTCATCGCCCGCATCCATGCGCCCCCGGGCGAAGCTCACCACCAGCACGCTGTTCGCGGTCGCGACCCCCATGCACATGATGGCTCCGGTGAGCGCTGGCACGCTCACGGGCGTATGGGTGATGAAGAGCATCCAGACGATGCCCGCCAGCGCGGCGGGCAGCGCGGTGATGATGATGAAGGGATCCAGCCATGACTGGAAATTCACCACGATGAGCAGGTAGACGAGGATCACCGCCCCGGCGAGTCCGATCAGCAGGCCACGGAAGGACGCACCCATCGTCTGGATCTGACCGCGCACCGTAACCTTCGAGCCGCGGGGCAGCTGCTGTGCGGTGGCGGCGACCGCCCCTTGCACCTGAGCGGAGATGTAACCGAGATCGACGCCCTCGGCGGCGCCGAAGATGTCGATGACCGGTAGCGCGTCGTAGTGGCTGACGACGGCAGGCGAGACGCTGCGATGGAAGCTGGCAAGGTTCGACAGCAGCTGCCCGACCTTCCCCCCGGCGCTGCTCACCGGGGTGGTGGTGAGGTCGCCGAGTGAGGCAAGCCGGAACTGCGGAGTCTGCGCCACGACCGGGTACTGTGTGCCGGTGTGAGGATCGATCCAGAACGACAACGTCGTCTGCGAGCTGCCGGAAAGGGAAACGAGGAGGTCGGAGGCCACGTCCGTCTCCGTCAGCCCGAGCAGCGCCGCCTTGCTGCGGTCGACGTCGACGTCGAGGGTCGGGTAGTCAAAGGCCTGTTGGATGCGCAGGTCGACGAGTCCGGGAACCTTGTGCAGGCGCATGAGCAGCAGGTCCGCATAGCGCCGGTTGGCCTCAACATTGGCCCCGGCAATCTGCACGTCCAGCGGCGCGGGCAGGCCGAAGTTCAGGATCTGGCTGACCATGTCCGCGGGCAGGAAGGCGAAACTGGTCGAAGGGAAGAGGGCACCGAGCCGCGCGCGCAGCTGGCGCACGTAGCGTTGGGTCGGGCGGTGCGAGGCGGTGAGATTGACGAAGATGTCGGCGTCGCCGGAGCCGACGGGCGCTGAGCTCGAGTAGGCGAGGTTGATGCCGCTGTAGGGTATGCCGACGTTGTCCACGAGGGTGGCCAGCTCCCTCGCGGGGATCACTTGACGGATGGCGCTCTCGACCCGGTCGCACAGCGCAGCGGTTTCCTCGATCCGGGTCCCGGTCGGGGCGCGCAGGTGCAGCTTGATCTGGCCGGCGTCCACCTTGGGAAAGAAGTCCTGGCCGAGCCCCGGCAGCCAGCGCCCGAACGGAAAGGCGAGCAGCGCAGTCGCGGCCATTGCGGCCAGGAAGGGCACCGCGAAGCGACGTCCACTGTGAAGTGCGCTCTCGAGCCAGAGCGCGTAACGGGCCCGCAGGCGGTCGAAGGCGCTCTCGAAGCGCCGCTGCACGCCCGCCAGCCTGCCGAGCAGCCCAGCGCCGGGGGCACGCCGTGCCTCGTGCTTCTGCAGCCAGTACTTCGCGAGCGTGGGTACCAGGGTGCGCGACAGCAGATAGGAGGCCAGCATGGCGAAGACCACCGCTTCAGCCAGCGGGATGAACAGAAAGCGCGCGATGCCCGCCAGCATGAACATGGGCACGAACACGATGCAGATGGCGAGGGTTGAGACGAAGGCCGGGATCGCGATCTCGTGCGCGCCTGTGAGGATCGCTGCCTCGACCTCCTGACCCTGCTCCAGGTGCATGTTGATGTTCTCGATGGTGACGGTCGCGTCATCGACCAGGATGCCGACCGCAAGCGCCAGTCCCCCGAGCGTCATGATGTTGATGGTCTCGCCGAGTGCCGCCAGGCAGGCAATCGAGGCGAGGATCGACAGCGGGATGGAGACGGCGATGATCAAGGTGCTGCGCCAGCTGCCGAGGAAGAGCAGGATCATGAGCGCGGTCAGCGCCGCCGCGATCGCCGCCTCGCGCACCACTCCGCTGATCGCCGCGCGCACGAACAGAGACTGATCGCCGACCAGGTCGATGTTGAACCCCTCCGGCAGCTGGCCACGGATGCCGGGCATGCGGCTCTTGATCTCGCTGATGATGTTCAGCGTCGAAGCGGTGCCGGTCTTCAGCACGCTCATCAGCACGCCGCGGTGCCCGTCACGGCGCACGATGTTGGTCTGGGGCGGGTATCCGTCGCGGACGTGCGCCACGTCGTGTACGTAGATGACGCTGCCGTTGCGCACGGTGATGGGCAAATCATTCAGTTCGGCGATGGTGCCCGGGTTCGAGTTGACGGACACGAAGTACTCGCGGTCGCCGATCTTCTGCGTCCCCGCGGGCAGGATGGAGTTCTGCGCGCCGATCGCCGCCGTGACATCGTTGCCCGACATCCCCTGGGCGCGCAGCGCATCCGGGTCGAGATCGACCTGCACCTGGCGCTGCAGGCCGCCATAGGGGTAGGGCATAGAGGCGCCCGCCACCGTGGCCAGGCCGGTGCGCAGCACGCTGTTGCCCAGGTCGAACAGCTGCGCTTCCGAGAGCGTGTCGCTCGAGAGGGCGAGCTGCAGCACCGGCACCGACGAGGCGTTGAAGGCGAGGATAAAGGGCGCGGTGGTGCCGGGGGGCGCCTGCCGCAGCCCGGTCTGGGAGACGCCGGTGATCTGCGCGAACGACAACTCCTCGTTGACGTTCGGCTGAAAGAAGTACTTGACGATCGAGGTGCCGATCAGCGACTGCGACTCAGTGTGCTCGACGTCGTTGACGGTGGTCTGGGCCGTGCGCTCACTGCCGGTCACCAGGCGCGTCGCCATTTCCTCCGGCGCTAGACCGGTGTACCGCCAGATCTGGGCCACGACCGGGATGCGGATCTCCGGGAAGATGTCCGTCGGGGTGCGCAGGATCGAGTACACCCCGAGGAGCGTGATCAGGATGGCGAGGACGACGAAGGTGTACGGCCGGCGCAGGGCCAGCTTGACGATCCACATGGTGGGCTAGGGTAGCCGTGCGGCAGCCGGCGCCGATTGCGTGGCGGCGGCGCCGCGTTACAGGTGAAACACGGCCGGTAAGCGCGCCGCGACCCGCAGGGCTGAGAGTAGCGGCATGAGCGAAGCGTGGCCGTCTCTGCCATCGCGCCCGCGCGGTCTGTCAATACACCGCTTCGACCGGGACGCCGATCCGATAGCCGAGGCCACGCTCGGTGATGATGATCTGCGGCTCGCTCGGGCGCGCCTCGATCTTGCGGCGCAGCCGCAGGATCTGGACGTCGATGGCCCGATCGTAGACCTCATTGTCGTAGCGGCGGCTGAGCTCGAGCAGCTGGTCGCGGCTCACGATCCGGTTGCCGGTACTGAGGAGAGCGGCGAGCAGGTTGAATTCCCCGTTGCTCAAGGGCACCTCACGCCCGTCGGTGGCGGTGAGCCGGCGGGTGCGCAGGTTCAGCTCCCAGCCCGGCATGCGGTAGGCGCGGCAGGCGGGAGCGCCGTGCGCTTCGTGCCCGGCCTGCACGCGTCGCAGCACGGTGCGGATGCGCGCCAGGAGCTCGCGCGGACTGAATGGCTTGGTCAGGTAATCGTCGGCCCCGAGCTCGAGACCCATGACCCGGTCGGCTTCCTCGGTACGCCCGGTGAGTATGATCACCGGCAGCTGGGACTGCGCGCGCAGCTGGCGCAGCAGCTGCATGCCATCCTCGCCGCGCAGGCGCAGATCCAGGAGCACGAGGTCCACCACTCCGCGTGCGAGTGCCGCCCCCAGCTCCGCACCACTGGCGACACTGCTCACACGATAGTCGTTACCGCCCAGGTAGTCCGCCACCAGCTCACGCAAGGAGCGATCGTCGTCCACCACCAGGATATGCGGCTGCAGCGACGTGCTCATCGGTGCGACGGGCGATGAGAGTGCTGGTGAGCGAGCGTGATACGCTGCTGCGCGAGCTGGTCGCCCAGTGGCTCAGCGAGGCGGGCGCGACTGCGGTGACACACGCGTCCGCGCCGGTCGACGCCATACTGGTGGATATATCGTGTCAGCAAGACGCCCATGCCACGCGGGCCTCCTGGCGGCGCGCCTACCCGCACGCGGCCCTCGTGCTCGTCTCGGCGCGTTTTGCCCACAACGCTGGCGCGGATGATGCCATGGCGAGTCGACTGGGCGTGACCCGAATCCTGCCCAAACCCTTCAGCCGCGCCGCGCTATGGAGCGCACTCGGACTAACCAAGGCGCGCGCGGCAGCGCGACCGCAGCCATGACCTCGCGGGGACTTCGGGCCCGGCTGATCCTCGCGGTACTCGGGGTCTGCCTGGTCCTGTGGGTGACGGCCATCTTTGAGTCGGTGGCGGACCGGCGCGCCACCCTGCAGGCCGCGCGCCGGCAACACGAAAACGTCGCCGGGGCTCTGGCCGAGCAGGCGGCGCGAGCTTTGCAGGCGACCGACCTGATCCTCGGCCAGGCGATCCTGCTCGATCCGGATGCGCCCGGGGCTGCGGTGAGCCGCGCGCAGGTTCCCGATCTCTTGCAGCGTCACATGAGCGGCGTGCCGCAGGTCCGCAACCTGTTCCTGTTCGATCCGGCGCGGGACCTGCACCTGAGCTCAGCGCACGTCAGCATCGATCTGAGCGACCGTACCTATTTCACCGCGCAGCGTGACGACCCGAGCCGAGGCCTGTTCTTCAGCGAGCCCTTCCTCAGCCGACTCACCGGCGAGCCGACCTTCGTCCTCAGCCGCCGCCTGCCGGGTCCGGGCTTTCGTGGCATCGCCGGTGCTGCCGTGGAGGTCGAGTATTTCCGGCGCTTCTATCACGCGCTGGACCTCGGCCCAGGCAGCCTGATTGAGCTCCTGCGCGCGGATGGAACTCCGCTCGTCTCGCGGGATGAGCTCGCCTTGCCCTCGACGGCCGGTCGCTGGTCGCCCTCCCTGCAGTTACTCGGCGGCGCCCAGGCGCGCTCCTTGGTGGTGCGCTTGCCGGAGCTCGGACGCAGCGACGTGACGCTGCGGCGCGTGTCCGGCTACCCGGTCCTGGTCGCGGTCGGTCGCAGCGAACAGGCGATATTGAATGGTTGGCGGCACCAGACATGGATGGGTGTAGCGCGCAGCGTCCTCATCACCGCCCTCGCGGTACTGCTGCTCCTCGCCTTCCTGCGCCAACTCGACCGGCACGACCGGGTCACCGCGCAGCTGCACCAGTCGCAGAAACTGGAGGCGCTCGGTACGTTCGCGGGGGGAATCGCCCATGACTTCAACAACGTGCTGGCGGCGGTCCTCGGCTACGGTGAGCTCGCCGCCGAGCAGGCCGCGCCGGGCAGCGTCCAGCGTCGCTACCTGGACAGCATCCTGATCGCCGCCAATCGCGCGCGTGAATTGGTGGCGCGCATCCTCAGCTTCAGCCGACCGGGGACGAGCGCCACCGCGCCGCTGCGACTGACGGAGCTGCTGGGCGAGGTCGCCGAGCTTACGCGCGCGTCGCTTGCCCCCGCGGTCACCTTACAGACCCAGCTGGCGGACGAGGCGCTCGTCGTGGCCGGGGACCGGGCGCAGCTGCACCAGGTGTTCACCAACCTGCTGAGCAATGCCGTGCAGGCCGTGGGCGGAGAGGGGCAGGTCGAGCTCAGCGCACGGCGCCTGCACTGTGAGTCGGCACGCGACTGCAGCGTCGGCCGGCTGCGCCCGGGAAGTTACGCCTGCGTGGCCGTGCGCGACCACGGCCCAGGCATGTCGGCCGCGCAGGCGCAGCGCATCTTCGATCCGTTCTACACGACTAAGGCCGTAGGGCAGGGCACCGGCCTCGGCCTGTCGATGGTCCATGGCATCGTGCTCGACCACGGCGCCGCGCTCGATGTGGAGAGTCAACCGGGCCGGGGTACGACCTTCAGCGTCTATCTGCCGCTCACCGACCAGCAGCCTGCGAGCGAGCCCGCGGCGACCGCCGGCCCGCGCGGCAATGGGGAGGCGATCCTGGTCGTGGACGATGAAGAGGCGCTGGTACGACTCGCGGAGGACGTCCTGGCTTCCCTCGGCTATGAGCCGGTCGGCTGCACGAGTCCGAACGAGGCGCTGCGGCTTTTCAACGCTCACCCGGGACGCTTCGCCGCTGTGCTGAGTGACGCGGTGATGGCTGAATTGCCCGGGCTCGAGCTGCTCCGCCGTGTGCGCCGACTCGCACCGCACGTCCCCACGGTGCTGATCAGTGGATACGGCGCAATCCTGCAGACGGAGGCCGCCAACGCCGGAGTGGACGCGGTGCTGGCGAAGCCGGTGAAGAGCGCCGAACTCGCCGTGTGCCTGGGGCAGCTGCTGGCGGGACGATCGCACGCCGCTTCGACGGCGGCCTGAGCAAAGAAGGGCCCGCCGAAGCGGCGGGCCCCGATGGTGAGGCCGTTAGTCGTCGGTGCGCGTGGCGCGATCCGCGTTCACCAGACCGAACCCGGTGAAACGGTTGACCCGCTGCTTCGGGAAGGCGAACACCTTGTCGGTAAACGTATCGCCATTCTCCAGCCGCACGGTCACCTTCATGTTGCGGAAGCGATCCGGGTCCTCCTGCGTACTGCCCTCGATCGGCGCGAATACCGACATGCCCCAGCGGAACGAGGCACCGCCGCCGAAGCTGCCGGGGGCGAACGTGATGGTGAACTGGGTCTGGTCCGGGCTCACCGTCCGGGTCATGTCGGTGATCGCGACCCCTTTCGCATCGCTCACGCTGAACCGGTTCGGGTTCTTGCTCCAGACCAGGCCGATGGCCGAGGTATCGAAGGTGATCGAGTGCACATCACTCCAGGCGAAGGGCAGCACGGCCAGTCCGAAATTGCGCGTGAAGCGCACCCAGTCATAGTTCGCCGAAAAGGCGACCGGACCGGCAAGCGTGCCCGCGAGCCAGCGCACATCCGGCGTCGGAATCGGCGTCGCCGTGTGCTGCAGACGCTTGTACACCCTGCGCGGCGGCAGGCTGCCAGGTCCGCCGGCCGACTGCAGGACCAGCGCGGCGACTGCCGCGGCATCCGGTGCCGCGGCGCTGGTGCCGAAGAAGTTCGGCAGGCCATTGCCGTCGGAGTCGAAACCGAAGAAGGTGGTGTCGACGCCATCTGCCGCCGTGAGCTGCGGCACCCTGCGCACTTCGGGCTCCGGCAGACGGTTGCCCTGGTCATCGAAGTAGATGGTCACCGGGCCGGGGGCGCTGAAGTCCTCGGGGAAGTTGGGAATGGCGTAGTAAGTCGCCGCCACTCCTTGCCCGCCGGTGGCCGCCGCGTGACCCCAGGTGGAGGGTGCGTTCTGCCGCTGGCTGACGCCGAGGCTGTTCACGTTGACGTACTTGATGTGACGCGCCGGTCCGTCGTTGACGTTGCCAATGACAAACTGATAATCGCTGACGTTCGCCCCGCCCACCACGTCGGTCGGGAAGGGGATCAGCTGCAGAAACTCGAGCGGCTGATCGGTGACCAGGTTGTTGTCGAGTGAGTAGCTGACGGTCGGCGCGGTGGCCGGGTCGAGCCAGTTGCCGTCCTTGTCGAAGATGTAGATGTTGTAATTGGTCTTGACGAGGCCGAGATTGAACGGCTCGTCCCACTGGAACACCACGTTCTCCAGACTCGCAACGGTGAAGCGCTGTGTAATGCTCGGCGCACCGTCGCGGTTGAAGTTGTGGACGCTCTTCGGACGCACAGCCGCCGGGATCTGGTCGAGCTTCACGTTGCCGAGTCCGTCCTCGACGAGATCCTTGGCCTTCTCGAAGGAGATCGGTCGGTAGACGTCTTCAAACGCCTCGAGCCCGTTGTTGCCGGCCGAGGAGAAGTAAGCCGCACCCTGCTGGCTGACGATGTTGACGGCCTGGGCGAGAATGCCGTCCGAGTAGAATGGCTCGTCGAAGTAGATCACGTCGTCCGTGATCACGTCGGCGCCGAACTGCGAGCGCAGGGCGAGTATGTTCTCGGCGAACTGCAGCTCGCCCAAGAAGGCACTGGCAAAGCCCAGTTGTGACCCGGGCGCGATGTCGTGGATGAGCTGCAGCATGGCACGGCCTTCGTCCGTGCCCTGACCGGGCGGCAGATCCTGTCCGGGCAGTACCGTGACGCCCCCGGCCGGCAGATCGCCCGTCTTGATGTCATCGGCGGCGTGCGTCGAGCAGGTGGTGCAGGCGTCATAGCTGTCTGACAGCGCTGCGACCTTAATGCCCTTGCCGTCGATGCCGCGCGCCTGCGCGATGTCGGCCTTCTCGAGCGCCACTGCCTGGCTCTGCACCGAACCCGCGCTCTTGACCGGCCGCAGTGCCGCGTGAATGGAGTGCACGCCCTCGACGTCCGCCGCCTGGTGCACCGCGGAGAGAGGCAGGTAGCCTTCGACCAGTGCGGGGTTGAGCGAGCTGTGGGTCTGGGGGCGGAAGCCGACGGCGGTCAGCTGACGCAGTACCGCGTCCATGTTCGCACCGGGACGCATGCGCACGCGCACCAGCGGCGTACCGCTACGGTCGGTGAGATGGGCTTTGAGCAGCATCGGCAGGCGGGCGTCACCACGATCGTACGCCGCCGACAACTCATGCAGGCCACCGGCAAGTGGCGCTGCATCCGCGGCCTGCGCGGCAGCGGTGAGACTGAACTCCAGGACCAGCGCCGTCAGGGCGGCGCCGAAGAAGCGACTTCTACGCATGTGAATTGACTCCCCGGTGCGCGACTATTGTTCGGAGCGGCTGCGCACTTCTCTTCTTTCACGCTAGGGGCTGTACTCCGCGCCGTCAAGAACATTGTGAAGTCACGGCGGCCCGAGGAACGCCCGGATATTTTTCATAATGTCCCGCAGCCGCTTGACGTTTCGCAGCCGTTCGGGTCCGGGCGTCACCCGGCGATCATCGGAAGCGGAACGGTGGAAGCGGAACGGCCGAGCTCCGTCGGACGGCGCCGACGCAGCGCGTAATAAAAGCCGGACAGAGAGGGCGCGGCCTGCTGGCGGCTTGCCATCTTCGCGCGAGCGTAAGCTGCCGCCAGACTGGACCGGATCGGAGTCCTGCTTATGCGCAAGAGCCCTTTGTTTCCCAGCTTTTCGCTGCTGGTGCTGCTCGCTTTGCTCGGCGGATGTGCCAGCACGACGACCTTCACTTCGACCTGGAAGGCGCCCGATGCTCAGGGCCTGACTCTGAACGGGAAAACGGTCATTGCCGTTTTCATCTCCAAGGACGAAGCGCAGCGGCGCGCCGGCGAAGACACGCTCACCGCAGATCTGAACGGCCGCGGGGCGCACGCGATCGCAGGCTATACGCTGCTCGCGAACGAAGACCGGGGCGATGGCGAGAAAGCGCGGCAGCGATTCCGCGAAGCGGGCGCCAACGCGGTGGTCACGATGCGTGTGCTGGGCAAGGACCAGCGCGTGAGTTACACGCCGGGATACGTGTTTCCACCTTATTACAGTGCCTTCGGACCTTATTGGGGCTATGGGTGGGGCGCGGTCTACGACCCGGGGTACCTGCAGACTGACGAGCTGGTCTCGGTCGAGACGCTCGTCTATTCGCTCGACCGGGACAAGTTGCTCTGGGCCAGCACCAGCCGCACCGTGAATCCGCGCGACGTTTACCGCCTGGTAAAGGAAATATCCGACGCGACCGCCCGTGAGATGGCACGGCAGGGGTTCCTCGCGGCGGGCCCGGTCGAACGGGGGTCAGCCCCTTAGAGCGGAATCCGGCAGCGACCGGCTGCCCCTAGCGCACCAAGCGGTTTTTGGTCTCGGGCAGTAAGAACGCCCCGACCAGGAAGGTCATCAGCGCGACGATGATCGGGTAGCGCAACCCATCGTAAATGTTGCCGGTCAGCGCAACCCACGCGAACGCCACCGTGGGCAGGAAGCCACCGAACCAGCCGTTGCCGATGTGGTAGGGGAGTGACATCGAGGTGTAGCGGATCCGCGCGGGGAAGAGCTCGATGAGCCACGCTGCGATCGGCCCGTAGACCATGGTGACGTACACCACCAGCAGGACGAGCAGGGCGAGCACCATCGGGTAATTAATCTGCGCGGGGTCCGCCTTGGTGGGATAGCCCGCAGCCTTCAGACCCGCGCCCAGTTGCTTGGAGAACCGATCGGTCGCCGCTTTGAATTCGGCGGCGGACATCTGCCCGCCTTCCACCGCATCGACGCTCTGAAGGTCCCCTATCTTGATGCGCGCGCGGCTGCCGACCGCGGCCGGCTGGTTGCGATACGGGACTCCCGCCTTTGCCAGGGCTGCCTTGGCCACATCACACGACTGCACGAATTTCTTCTTGCCGACCGGATCGAACTGGAAGCTGCACGCCGCCGGGTCTGCGAGCACCGTGACGGGTGCATTGGCGGAGGCCCTTTCGATGGCGGGGTTGGCGTAGTGCGTGAGCCCTTTGAAGACCGGCACGTACGTGAGGGCGGCGAGCAGGCAGCCGGCAAGTACGATCTTCTTGCGCCCGACGCGATCGGAAAGGCTGCCGAACACGATGAAGAAGGGCGTGGCGATGAAGAGTGCCGCGGCGATGAGCAGGTTGGCGGGCTGCTGATCAACCTTCAGGACCTGGGTCAGGAAGAAGAGGGCGTAGAACTGGCCGCAGTACCACACGACCGCCTGCCCCGCGGTGGCACCCAGAAGCGCGAGGATGACGAGCCGCAGGTTATCCCAGCGGGCGAACGACTCCGTCAGCGGTGCCCTGGATTGCGTACCCGCGTTTTTCATTTCCAGGAAAACAGGCGACTCCGCGAGCTGCAGTCGTATGTACACCGAGACTGCGAGCAGCAGAACGGAGACCAGGAAGGGTATGCGCCAGCCTCGCGTATCGAACTCCGCGCCCAGCCAGAGTCGGCACAGCAGGATCACGATCAGACTCAAGAACAGGCCGAGGGTCGCGGTGGTCTGAATCCAGCTCGTATACAGGCCCCGCTTGCCCTGCGGCGCATGTTCGCCGACGTACGTGGCGGCTCCGCCGTACTCGCCGCCGAGCGCCAGTCCCTGCAGCAAACGCAGAGCGACCAGAATGACCGGCGCTGCGACCCCGATGCTTGCGTAACCCGGCAGGACGCCGACCAGGGCGGTCGACAGACCCATGATCACGATGGTGATCAAGAAGGTGTACTTGCGGCCCACCATGTCACCGAGTCGTCCGAACACCAGCGCACCGAACGGCCGGACCGCGAAGCCTGCCGCGAAAGCGAGCAAGGCGAAGATGAAGCCGGTGGTCTCGTTAACCCCGGAAAAGAACTGCTTGGAGATGATCGCCGCGAGTGAGCCATACAGATAAAAGTCGTACCACTCGAAGACCGTCCCCAGGCTCGAGGCGAAAATCACTCGGCGGTGGGCCCGGTCGATGCCGTGGGCGCGTGCGGAGACTGCGTTGGTGGCCACGCTGCGGCTCCTTATTCTGAGATTCTCGAGTGCCGCCCCACAGAGTATTGGATGGGGGAGCGGAGGCAACCCTCCTGGTGGCCGTCAGGGCTCTCGGCGCCGTCGCGCCGTGACAGGGGCGCCGGGGTGACTCAGCTCCGCCCTGATCCGTCTGCAATTAAACATAATATACATTATGCGAAGTACCAGTCATAAGGGGCGGGCACGACGTGGCTATTAATAGTCGAGCTACATCCACTCGACTTAGAGTCTCAGCTAAAGGGATTTGTCAGGCGCACCCCGGTACGTCGCGTAGTGCGCGACGTCGACCCTCCCGGCGCCGCTCCGGGTGCGACCACACAGTTCCTGAGCCCGTCCCGCTTGGCGGGCCCTTGCTGGACATTATCTGACCTGCAGGCCCGACAAATCGGCGCTGACACCGACAGCGCGACCCTGCCAATCGGCGTGACGATGTGCAATAGCGGCTCGTGGATAACGCATGACCGGCGCGAAGCTCGCTCGACTTTCTGGCTCGAAGCACGATGACGGGCTCGTCGTCGTCCTAAAGTCCGGCCGGCTACTGCTTTGGCAGAAGGTTCTGCTGGAGCTTCTCGCGATCGGTTGCCTGCTCGGCTCCGTGGCGGTCTGGAAGATGTTCCAGTTCCACGATCGGCTGAACGCCATCGAGGACAACAGCCGCTGGGAGGCAGGTATCTCCAGCGCAGCCTCCCCCCGTCCTATCGTGCTTTTCGGTGATAGCGAGATTTACTCTTGGCCGCTCGCGCGGTCATTCGGCACGCTGCCCGTCCTTAATCGTGGCTTGTCGGGAGACCTCGCGACTAGAGGGTCAAACCGATTTGCGGGCGTGATCCTCGGAACGCGGCCCGGGACGGTGGTCATCCTGATCGGCACGAACGACCTCAAGTTCAGCAAAGACCCGGTACCTTCCATCGAGCGCATGGTGCTTCGCGCGCAAGGTCTGGGCTGGCAGCCGGTCCTGTGCAGCCTCCTGCCTGCGCGTGGCGTCTCCGAGCTGCAGCGGCCTGGCATCCGGGCAACGAATGAAACCCTGCGATTATTCGCCGCAGAGCACGCGATTGCCTTCGTGGACCTGTTTGGCGCACTCGCTGACCGCGGCGGCAAGATGCCCGTCGCGTACTCGGATGATGGACTCCACCCGAACGACGCAGGGTATCTGGTGATGACCAAGGCATTGCTGCCGTATCTCGTTACGTCGCCGGCGCTAGGGAATCAGGAGCCCGATCGCGCGCCCGCCCAGTAGCGTCGCCCTAATTTGATCTG
>JAFAPI010000120.1 GCA_019247195.1 Gammaproteobacteria bacterium | reverse complement strand
CCGCAATGTCTCGACCGCGAAGCGACGCGCGCGCTGCACGGTCTCGAGCCGGGCGCGCAGGGCCGCGGGGGTCGCGGGGTCGGCGAGCAGCCGCGTGACCGGCACGCGCGCGCGCAGCACCTGCCACTGTCCGGCGGCAGCCTGCAGCAGGTACGGCGTGCCGCATCCCGCCGGCAGCAGCGCGAGCAGCGCGGCGCACGCGCGCGCCGGCCCTCCCGCGCGCACGCCCGTGCGGGGCGGCTCGGTTAACATGCGCACCATGCGAGTCTACTTGGTCGGCGGCGCAGTCCGGGACCGCCTGCTCGGACGCGCGGTGCAGGAGCGCGACTGGGTAGTGGTGGGCGCGGAGCCGCAGGAGCTCGAGCGCGCAGGCTATCGGCCCGTGGGCCGCGAGTTTCCCGTCTTCCTGCACCCCGAGACCCACGAGGAGTACGCGCTCGCGCGCCAGGAGCGCAAGGTCGCGCCCGGCTACCGCGGCTTTACCACGCAGTTCGCTCCGAGCGTCACGCTCGAGGAGGACCTCAGGCGGCGCGACCTCACCATCAACGCCATGGCCGAGAGCGAGTCCGGGGAGATCATCGATCCGTACGGCGGGCGCGCCGATCTCGCGGCCCGGCAGCTGCGCCACGTGTCCGCGGCCTTCGTCGAGGATCCGGTGCGGGTGCTGCGCGTCGCCCGCTTCGCCGCGCGCTACGCCGCGCTCGGCTTCCAGGTCGCCCCCGAGACCCTCGAGCTCATGCGCCGCATGGTGCGCGAGGGTGAGGTGCGCGCGCTGACCCCCGAGCGGGTGTGGCAGGAGACCGAGCGCGCCCTCACCGAGTCCCGTCCCGAGGTGTACTTCGAGACGCTGCGCGCGTGTGAGGCGCTCGCGGTGATCTTCCCCGAGCTCGACGCGCTCTTCGGCGTGCCGCAGCCCCCGCGCTGGCATCCCGAGATCGACACCGGCGTGCACGTGATGCTGGCGCTGCGCTACGCCGCCGAGCATGCGGCGCCCGCGACGGTGCGCTTCGCGGTCCTGGTCCACGACCTCGGCAAGGCGCGCACGCCGCGCGAGCACTGGCCGAGCCATCACGGCCACGAGGCCGCCGGGGTGGCGCTCATCGAGGCGCTGTGCGCGCGCCTGAAGGTGCCGAACGCGCACCGCGAGCTCGCCGTCCTCACCAGCCGCGAGCACACGCGGGTGCACCGCGCGCTCGAGCTCAAGCCCGCCACCGTACTGACGCTGCTCGAGGCCTGCGATGCGCTACGCCGGCCGGAGCGCTTCGGGGAGCTGCTGCTCGCCTGCGAGGCGGACGCCCGCGGGCGCGCCGGGCGGGCGGACTCACCGTACCCCCAGGCCGACTATCTGCGCGCGGCGCTCGCCGCCGCCGCTGGGGCGAGCCTCGCGCCGCAGCAGCGGGAGACCCTCGCCGGGCCCGCGCTCGGCGCGGCGCTGCGCGCGGCGCGCCTCGAGGCGCTCGTGCGCCTGAAGTCCGACCCCGGCTAGCGCAGCACCCCGGCGCCGACCGCGACCAGGAGCGCCGCGCCGACCACGATCCGGTACCAGGCGAACACCGTGAAGCGGTGCGACTGCACGTAGCGCAGCAGCCACTTGACGGCGACGAACGCCACCACCGCCGAGACCACAAAGCCGATCGCGACCGCCTGCCAGTCCTCGCTGGCCACCTGGTGCCGCACCTTGAGCAGCTCGTACGCGGTGGCCGCGAACATGGTGGGGATGCCCACCAGGAAGGCGAACTCGGTAGCCGCCGGCCGCAGCGTGAGACCTGCGAGCATGGCGGCGAAGATGGTCGCCGCGGAGCGCGAGGTGCCGGGGAAGACGGCCGCCAGGATCTGACACGCGCCGACCCAGAGGGCGACGTTCCAGGTCACCCGTGCCGAGAGCGGGCGGTGCGCGATGAGCCGCTCGATGAGGAGGATGAGCACGCCGCCGATGAAGAGCGCGAGCGCGACCGGCAACACGGTCTCCGGCAGCTTCCAGTGCAGGCGCGTGGCAATGAAGCCGCCCACGGCGGTGATGAGGAAAGCGACCACGAGCTTGGCGAGGTAGTCGCGGTTCGCCGGGTCGTCCCGGCGCGTCAGGAGCTGCAGCAGGCGCCGCCAGTAGATGAGCACGATGGCGAGGATGGCGCCGGCCTGGATCGACACGTTGAAGAGCTCGGAGCGCGCGCCGAGCCACTGCTCGGCGATCAGCAGGTGGCCGGTGCTCGAGACCGGCAGAAACTCGGTGATGCCCTCGATGATGCCGAGCAGGATGGTATTGACGGTGTCGCCCACGGCGGTGCCCTGCACAGTTGCGAGGCGCGCATCTTAGCCGCGCCGGGTGCCGGGCCGCAGGAAATGACGCTCAGAGCTGGTGGCGCAGGTCCTGCAGCCCGAATCCCGGCAGTTCCGCGGGCGGGTCGCGGGTGAGCGCGAGCGCCTTGAAGGCCTCGCCCATCTCCTCGGGCATGAGCAGCCGGCGTCCCTCCCCGGCAAGGCGCGCCCGCTGCGCCCCGTCCGCGGCCTGCGCGATGAGCGACTCGATGCCGCTGCCGAGGAGGAAGGCGGTCTGGGTGCAGTAGCCCGCGACCTCCAGGCCCGCCGCCGCGCCAGCCTCGGCCGCGGCGCTGAAGTCCACCCACGCGGTGATGTCCTGCAGGCCGAGGTTGACGTAGGGATCCTCGTGTGCGCGCTGGCGGAAGTGACAGCGCAGCGTTCCCTCCCGCCGCTGCGGATGGTAGTAGTGCGCGCGCGGCAGTCCGTAGTCGAAAAGGAGCAGCGCGCCGCGTCCGAGTACTGCCGCGAGGCTCTGCAGCCACGGCCGAAGACGCAGGCAGACCTCGGTGGTGTAGCCCTCGGGCAGCACCGGCAGAGAGTTGCGCAGCGCCGTCCACGCCGCAGTGAGCGGGCGCGCAGGCGCGGCGCTCGCCGGGGCCACGCCCTCGCCCTCGGCCACGACCCCGAGCTCCGCGAGGCCATCCCCCTGCACCCGCAGGCGCCGGCACGGCAGCGCATCGGCCACCTCGTTGGCGAGGATCACGCCCGCGAGCGGTCGATCGGGCAGCCGCTCGAGCCAGGTGACACGCTCGCGCAGCGGCCCGGGGAGCGTCCCGAGGCGGGCGCGCTGGCGCGCGGCGAGCTCGGCGCTGACCTCGAGGATCGAGTAGCGCTCCGGCAGCGTCCCGAGCGCGTGCCATTCTTCGAGCAACGTGGCGGCGAGCGCCCCGCTGCCGGCCCCGAGCTCGAGTACCTCGCCCCCTTCCGCGAGCAGCGGCTGACAGGCGCGCGCCACGCAGCGCCCGAAGAGCGCGGACATCTCCGGCGCGGTGACGAAGTCCCCGCCGGCGCCGAGCTTGTGGCTGCCGGCGCTGTAGTAGCCGAGCCCGGGCGCGTAGAGCACGAGCTCCATGAAGGCCTCGAACGACAGCCAGCCTCCGGCGGCGGCGATCGCGGCGTGCAGCGCTGCGGCGACGCGGCGGGCGTGCGCGGCTTCGTCCGCGGACAGCGGCGGCAAGCCACTGCGGACCGTTAGGGTCATAATCCGCCCCCATGGACGAAACCCCCGCGCCGCTCGCCGGCAAGTCGGTCCTCGTCACGGGTGCCGCGCGGCGCATCGGCGCGGCCATCGCGCGCACGCTGCACGCCGCGGGTGCCGCCGTGCTGCTGCATTACCACTCCTCGGCCGAGGACGCCGCCGCGCTCGCCGCGGAGCTCAACGGCGTGCGCCCGGACTCGGCGCGCGCCGCGGCGGGCGACCTCCTGGACCTCGAGTCGCTCCCGGGACTGGTCGGCGAGGCGGTCACCGCCTTCGGCGGCCTCGACGTGCTCATCAACAACGCTTCGACGTTCTACCCCACCCCGGTGAGCGATCTCACCGAGATCGACTGGAACGACCTCATCGGCACCAACCTCAAGGCGCCGCTCTTCCTGGCCCAGGCCGCCGCCGCGCCGCTGCACGAGCGCGGCGGCCTGATCCTCAACATCGCCGACATCCACGGGCTGCGGCCGCTGCGCCGCTACCCGATCTACTCGGTCGCCAAGGCGGGGCTGATCATGCTCACCAAGTCCCTCGCGCGCGAGCTCGGCCCGCACGTGCGCGTCAATGCGGTCGCGCCCGGACCGGTGCTGTGGCCGGCCGACGGACTGGACCAGGCACTGCAGGAGAAGATCGTGCGCCGCACCGCGCTCAAGCGCCTCGGCACGCCCGAGGCGGTGGCGCGCGCGTGCCTGTACTTCGCCGCCAGCGCGGACTTCGTCACCGGCCAGGTGCTCGCGGTCGACGGGGGGCGCAGCATCGGCTGGTGAGCGCGCCGCGCTCACGGCAGCCTCTCCAGCGGGTGCGCCTGCTGGTCGAAGCGGGACCACAGCTCGCCGATCGTCGCCCGCGCGGTCGGGTGCCACAGCTGCGGGGCGAGCGCGGCCAGCGGGCCCAGCATGTAGGCGCGCTTGAGCAGGTCAGGCCGCGGCAGCGTCGCCCCGGGTCCGGTGCAGACGCAGTCCCCGTACAGCAGGATGTCCAGGTCCATGGTGCGCGGCGCCCAACGCGGCGCACCGGGCGGGCGACCGCAGGCGCGCTCGATGGCGTGCAACCGCTCCAGCACCTCCGGCAGCGACAGCGTCGTGTCGAAACCGGCGGCGAAGTTGATGAAGTCATCGCCCTCGAAGCCGACCGCGCGGTTGCGGTACCAGGGCGAGAAGCGCACGCCGGGAAAGGCCGCGGCGAGCCCCGCGGCGGCCTGCGCGAGATGCCGCTCGGCCTCGACGTTGCTGCCGGCGGCGACGTAGACGGCGGGCACGGGGCTAGCCCGGCGTGGCGAGGTCCGCGCGGCTGCGCACGAGCGTCACGCCCACGTCGCGCGAATGGCGGATCGCCCCGGGCTTGTTGAGGCTCACGCGCACCCAGGGCAGGGCGAAGGTCTCAAGCAGCGAGAGGGCGAGGCGCTCGGCGAGGGTCTCGACCAGGTGAAACGCCGAGGCCTCGACGAAGGCGAGGACGTGCTTGGCCACCTTCTTGTAGTCGAGGGTGTCGGCGACGTCGTCCGTGCGCGCCGCCTGGCGGCAGTCGACCGGCAGCTCCAGATCGAGCACCACGGTCTGCTTGACGCGCCGCTCCCAGTCGATGAAGCCGATCACGCACTCGGTGGTGAGGCCGCGCAGGAAGATGCGGTCGGTGCGCTCGTCGGACTCGCTCATGGGCTCTCAGCTCGGGGCGGTGAGGGACTCGAGGGGCCAGTGCGTGCGCGCCTGGATCGCCAGATCGTCGTGCTCGCCCGCCCGCAGCCGCGCCAGCCCCGCCACGGCGATCATCGCTGCGTTGTCGGTGCTGAACTCCAGGCGCGGATAGTACACGCGCGCCCCGCGCGCGTGCGCCGCGCGGGTCAGCGACTCGCGCAGGTGGGCATTCGCGCTCACCCCGCCGGACACGACCAGCACCGACAGCCCGGTCGACTCGAGCGCCCGCAGCGCCTTGGCGCTCAGCGTCGCGACGATGGCGTCCTGCACGGCGCAGGCGATGTCCGCGCGTGCCGCCTCATCGAGCGCACGGTCGGCGATGAGGTTGCGCACGGCGGTCTTCAGTCCCGAGAAGCTGAACTCGAGCCCCGGGCGATCGAGCATGGGACGGGGCAGCTGCACGGCCCCGCGCCGGCCGCGCGCGGCGAGCGCGGCGAGCTGCGGGCCGCCCGGATAGGGCAGCCCGAGGAGCTTCGCGCTCTTGTCGAAGGCCTCGCCCGCCGCATCGTCGCGACTCGCCCCGAGCGTACGGTAGCGGCCGATGCCACTCACCTCCATGAGCAGCGTGTGCCCGCCGGACACCAGCAGCGCGACGTGCGGGAAGGGCGGCGGGTCCGGCTCGAGGAGCGGCGCGAGCAGGTGCCCCTCGAGGTGGTGCACCCCGAGCGCCGGCACCCCCCAGGCGAAGGCGAGGCTGCGCGCGAGCGCCGCGCCGGTGAGGAGCGCGCCGATGAGGCCCGGTCCTGCGGTGTAGGCGATGCCCTCGGGGCGGCCCGGACTTGCGGCCTCGGCCTCGCGCAGCACCTGCTCAAGGAGCGGCAGCAGACGCTGCACGTGGTCGCGGGCGGCGAGCTCGGGCACGACCCCGCCGTAGGCCCGGTGGAGGTCGATCTGCGAGAAGAGCCCATGGCCGAGGAGCCCCGCGTGCTCATCGAGCACCGCGACGGCGCTCTCATCGCAGGAGGACTCGAGGGCGAGCACGCGCATGGGAAAAGTGTAGGGACCGGGTGCGGGGCGTTCAAACGGTTCCCGGCGCTTGTCCGCCCGGTCCCGATGTGCCACAACGGCCCATCCCCCGCCACCGGTGCCCGATGCGCAAGCCCTGGAAAGGACTCCACCCCGCCGCCGCCCTCGCCGCGTCGCTCCTCTCCGCGGCGGCCTGGGCCGACGGCGATGACTCGATCACCTACGGCGTCACGCCCTGGGTCGGCTACCGCTTCGGCGGGCACCTCGAGGACAGCGCCAGCGGCGAGTCGGTGCGCCTCGAGGCGCGGACCTCGTTCGCGCTCGCGCTGAGCGCGCGCACCGAGCCCGGCCGCGAGTACGAGGTGTTCTACTCGCGCCAGAGCACCCGTTTCGAGGGAAGCCGCCCGGGCCCGATCGATGCCGTGGTCGAGTACCTCCACATCGGCGGCACGCTCGATCTGACCGACGCGACGCCTCCTTTTCGCCCGTACCTGGCCGGCGGCCTCGGGCTGACCCGTCTCGCTCCGGACGGCCCGCCCGGACGGGAGGACGATCGGTTCTCGCTCTCGCTCGCGCTCGGGATGCGCCTGCCGCTCACGCCGCACCTGCTGGCGCGGCTCGAGGGTCGGGGCTTTGTCACCTTCCTCGACACGGGGACCTCGCTTTTCTGCCGCTCGGACCAGGGCGGCGCGCTGTGTCAGCTGCGCGCCCAGGGCTCGACCCTCGTGCAGGGACAGGTCCTGGCGGGAGTCACCCTCGAGTTCTGAGCCCGGCCCGGCCGGGGCGGTCTCCGCGACTCATTAAGAAGAGGGTGAGTTGCCGGATGGGGAATGAGGCGGAGGCCAGGGTCGTGTGCGCGCCTACGTCGAGGCCGTCAACCGCGGCGATCTCGCCGCCCTGCAGTCGCTGCTCGATCCAGATGCGCAGATCCAGGGCGTGCTCGGCAAGGGCACCTTCGAGCGCCCTCTTATCGCCGCTGCGCGCGCTTTGCCTTCTGCCCGATGCTCCTTTAGAATCCCCCGCCCGCCGCGGTCCCACCGGGGCGGAGATTCCCTGCGCTTTCAGTGACTTGAGGTTTCGATGCCGAGCGTGCGAGTGCGTGAGAACGAGTACTTCGATGCCGCCCTGCGGCGCTTCAAGCGCGCGTGCGAGAAGGCGGGCATTCTCACCGAGCTGCGCCGGCGCGAGTTCTACGAAAAGCCGACCCAGGAGCGCAAGCGCAAGAAGGCCGCGGCCATCAAGCGCCACATGAAGCGCGTCTCCCGCGACGGCATGCGCAACAGCCGCTGATCTTGCGGACCCCGGAGCCCTGCGGCTCATGGCGCTGAAGGACCGTCTCACCGAGGACATGAAGGGCGCGCTGCGCGCGGGCGACAAGGAGCGCCTCGGCACCGTGCGCCTCGCCCTCGCGGCGATCAAGCAGCGCGAGGTCGACGAGCGCGTGACCCTCGATGATGCGCAGGTGCTCGGCGTGCTCGAGAAGCTCATCAAGCAGCGCCGCGAGGCGATCGCCCAGTTCCAGGCGGGCGGCCGCGCCGACCTGGTCGCTAAGGAGAACGCGGAGATCGCGGTGCTCCAGGGCTATCTCCCCGAGCCCCTCACGGACGCCGAGCTCGCCCGTCTCATCGAGCAGGCGGTCACGGCCACCGGCGCCACCTCCATGAAGGACATGGGCAAGGTGATGGCGCGGCTCAAGGGCGAGGTCGCCGGCCGCGCCGACCTCGGCGCGCTCTCCGCCCGCATTAAGCAGCGACTCAGCTGAGATAGCCGGCTGCCCCCGCGGCCGTTTCCGTGTCACGCTTGGGGGCAGCCCCGCGAGAGCGAACCGTGGCCCGCATCCCGCAGCACTTCATCGACGAGCTGATCGCCCGCGCCGACATCGTGGAGGTCATCGGCGCGCGCGTGCCGCTGAAGAAGGCGGGCCACGAGTACAAGGCCTGCTGCCCCTTCCACACCGAGAAGACTCCCTCGTTCTGGGTGAGCCCCGAGAAGCAGTTCTACCACTGCTTCGGCTGCAGCAAGCACGGCACGGTCATCACCTTCCTCATGGAGCACGATCACTACGCCTTCCCCGAGGCGGTGGAGGAGCTCGCCACGCGGCTCGGGCTCGAGGTGCCGCGTGAGGCGCTCGCGGCGACGGACGCACGCCGCGTCGAGGAGCCGCTCTACGAGCTGCTGGCGCAGGTGGCGCGCTTCTACCGCGAGAGCCTGGCGCGCGAGGCGCGCGCGCGCGACTACCTCGCGCGGCGCGGACTCACGTCCGACACGCTCGAGCGCTTCGGGATCGGCTACGCGCCCAATGCCTGGAACGAGGTGCTGCGGCGCTTCGGCGGCAGCGAGCCCGCGCGGCGCGCGCTGGGTGAGTGCGGACTCATCGTTGAGCGCGAGCGCGCCGCGGTGCGTGAGGGCGAGCGTCACTACGACCGCTTCCGCGACCGCATCATGTTCCCGATCCGCGATGGGCGTGGGCGGGTCATCGCCTTCGGCGGGCGCCTGATCGATGCCGGCGAGCCGAAGTACCTGAACTCACCCGAGACGCCGCTCTTTCACAAGGGGCGCGAGCTCTATGCGCTCTACGAGGCGCGCCGCGCGCGCAGCACCCTCGCCCGGCTGTTGATCGTCGAGGGCTACATGGACGCGGTGCGGCTGCACCAGGCGGGAGTGGAGGACGTGGTCGCGACGCTCGGCACCGCGACCACCGCCGAGCACCTGCGCCGGCTCTTCCGCCTCGTGCCGGCCGTCGTGTTCGCCTTCGACGGGGACCGGGCCGGGCGCGCCGCGGCCTGGCGCGCGCTGCAACAGGCACTGCCCGAGGCGCGCGAGGGGCGCGAGATCCGTTTTCTATTCCTGCCCGAGGGCGAGGACCCGGACAGCCTCGTCGGGCGTGAGGGCGCGGCGGCCTTCGAGGCACGCGTGGCGCAGGCCGTGCCGCTCTCGGAGTACCTGGTGCGCGAGCTCTCGCGCGAAGCGGATCTCAGCCACGCGGACGGCAAGGCGCGTTTTGCCGCCGCGGCGCGACCCCTTTTTCTCAAGGTACCGGCGGGGGTGTACCGCGAGCTGCTCCTCGAGCGCCTCGCGAGTGTAGTCGGGCTCTCGGCCGAGCGGCTGCAGGCGCTGTGGGTCCCGGCCGCCGCCGCCGCGCCGGCGCCCCCGCCGCGGCGGCTGCGCGCGCCGATGAGTGCCGGGCGTGGCAGCCTGGTACGCCAGGCGA
>JAFAPI010000053.1 GCA_019247195.1 Gammaproteobacteria bacterium | reverse complement strand
CCATGAAGCGGGTCATCGCCATCGCGAACCAGAAGGGGGGCGTCGGCAAGACCACGACGGCGGTCAACCTCGCCGCCTCGCTCGCCGCCACGCGCCGGCGCGTGCTGCTGATCGACCTGGACCCCCAGGGCAACACCACCATGGGCTGCGGCGTCGACAAGTCGCAGCTCAACGCCAGCGCCTGCGAGGTGCTGCTCGGGGAGGCGGAGCTGGCCGCGGCGCTGCTGCCGATCGAGCCCAGCAATTTCATGCTGCTGCCGGCCAACCAAGACCTCACCGCCGCCGAAGTGCGGCTGCTTTCCTTGCCGATCGCGCGCGAGACCAAGCTGCGCCAGGCGCTCGCCGGCGAGCGCGAGAAGTTCGACGTCATCCTCATCGACTGCCCGCCGGCGCTCAACATGCTCACCGTCAATGCGCTGGTGGCTGCCGACAGCGTGCTGATACCGATGCAGTGCGAGTACTACGCGCTCGAGGGCCTGTCGGCGCTGCTCAACACCGTCGAGCAGATCCGCATCGCGGCCAATCCCGGTCTGGGCGTCGAGGGCGTGCTGCGCACCATGTTCGACCCGCGCAACAACCTCGCCAGCGAGGTGAGCAACCAGCTCATCGCGCACTTCGGCGACACCGTGTTCCGCACCGTCATCCCGCGCAACATCCGCCTCGCCGAGGCTCCCTCCTTCGGCAAGCCAGCGCTGTTCCATGACAAGGAATCGCGCGGCGCGCTGGCCTATCTGGCCCTCGCCGGCGAGATGATCCGGCGTGAGGAGAGCGCGAACGGCGTCACCCGCCTCACGCCCGTGAATGCGAGCGGGCCCGAGAGCCCGCCCGCCGAGCCCCCCGCGGCGGAGCCGGCACCCCCGCCCGAGCCTGCCAGCGCGCCCGAACCCGCCTTTGCCAAGGACAGCTGAGCGCATGCGCAAGCCCACTCTCGGACGCGGCCTCGCGGACCTGCTCGGTCAGGCGCGCACCGGCGCCCCGCCGCCGGCGGTCGTCGCGGCCAGCGTGCCCGGCCCCCCCGGCGAGGAGCTCACGCGCCTGCCCCTCGATCTGCTGCAGCGCGGCCGCTACCAGCCGCGGCTCGACATGCGCCCCGAGAGCCTGACCGAGCTCGCCGACTCGATCCGCGCTCAGGGTGTCGTGCAGCCGATCGTGGTGCGCGCGCTCGGACTGTCCGCCGACGGGGGCGCGCAGCGCTACGAGATCATCGCCGGTGAGCGGCGCTGGCGCGCCGCGCAGATGGCCGGCCTCAAGGACATCCCGGCCGTCATCCGCGACATCCCCGACGAGGCGGCCATCGCGGTCGCGCTGATCGAGAACATCCAGCGCGAGAACCTCAATCCGCTCGAGGAGGCCCGCGCGCTCGAGCGTCTCATCAGCGAGTTCGGGGTCACGCACCAGCAGGCCGCCGATGCGGTCGGGCGCTCGCGGGCGGCGGTCTCGAACCTGCTGCGGCTGCTCGAGCTCGCGCCGGAGGTCTGTGAGCTCATCGAGCAGCGCCAGCTGGAGATGGGGCACGCCCGTGCCCTGCTCGGGCTTCCCGCCCGGCGGCAGCAGGCCGAGGTCGGCGCGCTGGTGGCGAGGAAGGGGCTGTCGGTGCGCGAGACCGAGGCGCTGGTGCGGCGCCTCACGAGCCCGGCGGCGGCCGACGGCGCCGCGACCGCCGCGCGCGATCCCAACGTCCTGAAGCTCGAGCAGGATCTGGCGGAGAAGCTCGGTGCGCGGGTCGCCATCCAGCACGGCGCGCAGGGCAAGGGGCGGGTGGTGGTGAGCTACAACAGCCTCGACGAGCTCGACGGGATCCTCGCGCACATTCAGTAGCGGCTCGCGTGCGGAGTCTCTATAATCCCGCGGCTTTTTGGCCGGCCGGGGAGTGTAAGTACCTGATCGGCTGACAGAAGTAGCCGCTGGCGCGCGGGCTCCCGCGTGCCCGGACTTAAGCCCTCCGGGGACTTATATAAGGTGTCCGCGATCGATCTGCCCCGTGCACGGCGGCTGGCATTCGGTGTCGTGCTGGCCCAGGCGGTCCTCACGCTCTGTGCGGCGCTGATCGCCTGGGCGCTCGCGGACCGGCGCGTGGCGCTGTCGGTGCTGTGCGGGGCGGGCATCGCGACCGTCGGCAGTCTCGCCATGGCCGGGCTGACCTTCGGCTCCGGCCGGGCGAACCCGCAGCGGGTGCTCGGGGCCTTCTACCTCGGCGAGACCGTGAAGGTCGCGCTGGTGATGGGGCTGTTCGTCGTGGTGCTGAAGTGGGTCGACGTGGCGCCGCTGGCGCTGTTCGTCGCCTTCGCCGCCACATTCTTGGTGTACTGGGTCGCGCTGCTGGGCGCGCTGCCGCGGGGCGGCGCGCACCGCGGCGCCTGAAGAAGCGACGGAACCGAACGAAATGGCCGAGCCAGCCGAGGCGCCGGGCGCCACCGACTACATCCTGCACCACCAGACGTTCCTGTCGAACAAGGCGCCGCACGGCATCGTCGACTTCTCGGTGGTCAATTACGACACGGTCTTCTTCTCGGTGGCCTTGGCGTTGGTTTTCTTCGGGCTCTTCTACCTCGTGGCCCGTCGAGCCACCTCTGGTGTGCCA
>JAFAPI010000226.1 GCA_019247195.1 Gammaproteobacteria bacterium | reverse complement strand
CGGGCAGATCGTCTCGCGCGAGGACCTGCTGGAGAAGGTGTGGGGCTACGATGTCTTCCCCTCCACGCGCACGGTGGACAACTTCATCCTGCGGCTGCGCAAGCGCTTCGAGCGGGACCCCGCCAACCCCCGTCACTTCCTCACCGTGTGGGGAGTCGGGTATCGCTTCCTTGCCGAGGATGCACCGTGAAGCCGCTGCTGATCGGTACCCGCGCCTCGGCGCTCGCACTCTGGCAGGCCCGGCACGTGGCGGGACTGCTCAGTGCACAGCCGGGCGCACCGCCGGTGGAGCTGGTGCACATCAGGACCATGGGCGATGTGCAGACCGAGGTACCGCTGTGGCAGAGCGACGGCCGCGCCTTCTTCACGCGCGAGATCGACCGCGCGCTGCTCGAGGGCACGGTGGACATCGCCGTGCACAGCCTCAAGGACCTCCCGACCCGGCTCGACGCCGGCCTGGCACTCGGGGCGACGCTGCGTCGCGCCGAGGTGCGCGATGCGCTGTTGAGCCGGGACGGCATGCCGCTCGCCCAGCTACCGCGGGGGGCGCGCGTCGGCACGAGCAGTCTGCGGCGGCGTGCCTTCCTGGCACGGGCCCGGCCGGACTTGGCCCACGCCGAGCTGCGCGGCAACGTGCCGACGCGTCTGGAGCGGCTGCGCCAGGGTGAGTACGACGCGATCGTGCTCGCCGGGGCGGGACTGGAGCGTCTCGAGCTCAGCGCAGCAGTCAGCGAGTATCTGCCGATCGAGCATTTCCCGCCTGCGGTCGGGCAGGGGGCCATCGGCGTGTGCGCCCGGGAGAGCGATGCGGCGACACTGCGGCGGCTGCTGCCGCTCGAGGACCCCGCCACGCGCCTCGCGGTGAGCGCGGAGCGCGCGCTGCTGCGACGCCTCGAGGGTGGCTGCCAGGTCCCCCTCGGCGCTCTCGGAGTCGTGCACGGACAGACCCTGCGGCTCAGCGCCACCGTGTGCGCGCTCGATGGCCGCGTGAGCCTGAGTGCCCACGGCACCACGGCGGCCACCCAGGCCGAGGCCATCGCCCTCGGAGAGCAGCTCGCGCAGGAACTGCTCAGTCGCGGCGCGGCTGCACTCATCAGCCGCGAACGGGCGCGGGTGGAGGCGCCGTGAGCGGGCCCGCGCGGGCCGTCGTCGTCACGCGCGACGAGGGGGCGGACGGCCCGCTCAGCCGCGAGCTCGCCCGGCTCGGCCTGTCGGTGCTGCGCTGGCCGGCGGTCAGCGTGCGCGGCAGCGACGGGGCGGCGCTCGCCGCAGCCCTGGCACGGGCGCAGGATTTCGACTGGATCGTGTTCACCAGCCGCCACGCGGTCGCGGCGGTGCTCGCGCTGCGCACGGCGCCGCCGCGGGGCCTCAAGGTAGCCGCCGTCGGCCGTGCCACGGCGCAGGTGCTGCGCCAGCGTGGCTGGCCGGTCGACCTCGTGCCCGAAGAGGCGAGCGCCGCCGGCCTGGTGGCGGCCTTCGCCGCCCGCGGCGGGAGCCCGCGGGTCCTCTATCCGGCGAGCTCGCGCGCGTTGCCGACGCTCGCCGCCGGTCTCACGCAGCTCGGCGCGCAGGTCACCCAGGTCGAGGCGTATCGCACCGAGGGCGCGCCGCTCGATCTCGGGGCGTGCCGGGCGCTCATCGCGGGCGGTGCCCTCGGTGCGGTCACCTTCGCATCCCCCTCCGCGGTGACCGAGCTCGCCGGCGCACTCGGCGCGGAAGACTTTGGCCGGCTGCTGCGGCAGGCGCCGCCGGTCGCGATCGGGCGCAGCACGGCCCGTGCCCTGCAGAGCCATGGCCACCAGGCGGTGGTCGCCGCCTCCGCCACGCTGGCCGGCCTCGCGCTCACCACGTTTCGACTGCTGCAACAGAGGGCCTGAGTATGGGATTTCCGCACGTCCGCCCGCGCCGTACCCGGCAGTCCGAGCCCTGGCGGCGGCTGGTGCGCGAGACGCAGCTCAGCCCGGATGCACTCATCTACCCCCTCTTCGTGGTCCCGGGGACGGGCGTGCGTCGGGCGGTGGACTCAATGCCCGGCATCTTCCAGCTGTCGGTCGAGGAGGCGGCGCGCCATGCGCGCGAGGTGGCCGCGAGCGGCGTCCCGGCGGTCATCGTGTTCGCGGCGCCGGCACACAAGGACGCGGACGCGAGCGCTGCCCGCGACCCGCACGGTCTCGCCGCCCAGGCCATCACCGCCATCAAAACCGCCTGTCCGACGCTCTTGGTGTGGGCCGACGTGTGTTTGTGCGGGGCGACCGATCACGGCCACTGCGGTCACGTGAGCGAGGCCGGGGTGATCGACAACGACCGCTCGATCGCCACCCTCGCCGAGGTGGCGCTCAACTACGCGCATGCCGGCGCGGACGCAGTCGCGCCGAGTGACATGATGGACGGCCGGGTGGCGGCGATCCGCGCCCGGCTCGATGCGGCGGGCCTCGACCAGACGCCCATCGTCTCGTACGCGGTGAAGTACGCCTCCGCCTTCTACGGCCCGTTTCGCGAGGCGGCGGAGTCGGCCCCGGCCTTCGGCGATCGCCGGTCGTACCAGCTGGACCCGGCCAACGCGCGCGAGGCCTTGCGCGAGGTCGCGCTCGATATCGAGGAGGGCGCGGACCTCGTGATGGTCAAGCCCGCCGGCCCGTACCTGGACGTGATCACGCGGGTGCGCGCGGCGGTGCAGGTACCGGTCGTCGCCTACCAGGTGTCCGGTGAGTACAGCCTGATCAAGGCCGCGGCCGCGCGCGGCTGGATCGATGAGCGTGCCGCGGTGCTCGAGACGCTCACGGGTATCCGCCGCGCCGGGGCGGATCTCATCCTCAGCTACTTCGCGCCCCAGGTCGCGCAGTGGCTGCGCACGTGAGTGCCTTTCTCGCCGCGTGCCGGCGCGAGCAGCCGGCGCACCGGCCGGTATGGATCATGCGGCAGGCGGGCCGCTACCTCCCCGAGTACCGTGCGCTGCGCGCCAAGGTCGATTTCGCCACCCTGACGCGCACCCCTGAGCTCGCGGCCGAAGTGACGCTGCAGCCGCTCAAACGCTTCGCGCTCGATGCCGCGATTCTGTTCTCGGACATCATGACGCCCCTGCAGGGCATGGGGATCGAGCTCACCTTCGCGCCGGGGCCGGTCGTGGCACAGCCGATCCGCACCCTGGCGCAGATCGAGTCGCTCCCCGCGCTCGTCCCCGAGCGCGACGTGCCCTTCGTCCTCGAGGCGATCCGCCTGATCCGCGGCGCGGCGCCGCGCGAGGTGCCCCTCATCGGCTTTGCCGGCGCGCCCTTCACGCTTCTGTGCTACCTCGTGTGCGGAAAGCCCTCGAAGGAGTTCGCCGCGGCGCGCAGTTTCCTCTACGCCGAGCCGCAGGCGAGCGAGCGCCTGCTCAATTGCCTGGCGGACGCGATGGCCGCCTACCTGGCGGCCCAGGCCGCTGCCGGTGCCCAGGCGCTCATGCTGTTCGAGTCGTGGGCCGGCCTGCTGGGACCGGCCGAGTACCAGCGTTTCGCGCTCGCGGCGGTGCGGCGTACCGCGCAGCGGCTGCGCGGCTGCGGCGTTCCCCTCATCTACTACCTGAATCAGGGCTCCGCCCTCATGGGCGCCGTGGCGGACCTCGAAGTGGAGGTCATCGGCGTCGACTGGCGCTGTGGCCTCGCGGAGGTGCGCCGCGTGCTCGGCCCCGCGAAGGCGGTGCAGGGCAACCTCGACCCGGCGGCGCTCTTTGCCCCGCCGGCGGAGCTGCGACGGCTGGCGGGTGCGGTGGTCGAGCAGGCGGGCCCCGCGCCGGGACACATCTTCAACCTCGGTCACGGCATCTGGCCCGACACCGACCCCGACCAGGTCGCGCGGCTCATCGACTACGTGCATGAGCGACGCTGAGTCCTTCGCGGCCGCGGCGACCGCGGACTTCCGCGACCTTCAGGGCCGGCTGTGCCGTGCCTTCGAGGCCTTCGAGCCTACCGCGCGCTTCGCGCCCAAGAGCTGGGCGCGACCGGCCGGGCACCGCCTGCAGGGCGGCGGTTGGTCCGCGCTGCTGCGCGGGGACGTGTTCGAGAAGGTGGGCGTCAACGTGAGCCACGTGTGGGGCACGCTCGCTCCCGAGTCCCGCGGCCAGGTCGCCGGCGCTCGCGAGTCCGAAGGACGTTTCAGCGCCTGCGGCCTGTCGCTGGTCGCGCACATGGCCAACCCCTACACGCCCACGGTGCACATGAACCTGCGCTACCTCACCACCCGCCAGGCGTGGTTCGGCGGTGGCGCCGATCTGACGCCGACCTTTCCGATCGCCGAGGATACGGCCGAGTTTCACGGTGCACTGCAGGCGGCGTGTGATGCCTACCGACCGGGGGCCTACGGGGAATTCAAGGCGTGGTGCGACCGCTATTTCTACCTGCCGCACCGCCAGGAGCCGCGCGGCGTGGGCGGGATCTTCTTCGACGACCTCGCCAGCGGGGACCGCGCGCGGGACTACGCTTTTGTGCGCTCAGTCGGCGAAGCCTTGCTCGAGGTCTTCCCGCGCATCGTGGCGCGGCGCAAGGACACGCCCTTTGACGCGCAGGCGCGCGAGCAGCAGCTGCTCAAGCGCGGCCGCTACGTGGAGTTCAATCTGGTCTACGACCGGGGCACACGCTTCGGGTTCAGCACCGATGCGGACCCGGAGGCTTACCTGATGAGTCTGCCGCCGCTCGCGAAGTGGTGAGTGGCTTCAGCGCGCACCGACAGCTCGGCCCGCAGCCAGGGCCGGGCGGCGGCCGTGAACAGCTCTCCCGGCAGGCGGGTGGCGCTGCGCCAGTGGTCCCGCAGGACGCCGGCGATGGTCTCGAGGGGCTCACTGGCAGGGCCCAGCAGGCGCCCGATGGCGGTTTTCTCAGACATGGGACCCTCCTTGGCCGACAGCATAAGTCGCGAACGCTGACGGATACGTGAACGACCCGTCAGTTAGTGGCGGGGTTCCGCCAAAAAGTGTTGCCCACTGGCGACTTCCGCCTTAAACCGGCGCCGGGGTGCGTCTCTCTAAGGGACAGATGATGCAGGCAAGGCAGACCGAGGCCCCGGTGGACTGGGAGGCGGCGCTGGTGCAGCGCGCCTGTGCCG
>JAFAPI010000191.1 GCA_019247195.1 Gammaproteobacteria bacterium | reverse complement strand
CAGGACGCGGAGGGACCGGGTGCCGAAGGATTTCTGGTGCTGCTGTAAGTATTCTTCATCGCCCGGGATCTCGCGCAACTCCGAAATAACCTCGTCACAGAGCGGCAGTTTCGTTTGGGCGTCCCGCAGTCATCGCGCATTGAGCTCTAATGACCAGACGCGCTCGGGGAATCCGCGGAAGAAATGCTGCTCGCAAGGTGGCGGCGCGGTCGCCGTCGACGATGGGGTTTGCGGCGGACGGCTTCCCGGATGCAAGCGATTCCCGGCACACGCCGAGCTCGCCCAACTGCTCGGCGTAGATGCATCGTAGCCACTTCTTCGGAGGAGGCGACGTCCACGGCATCGCTGTCGATCAACACGAGGCCGGCCACCTCCGGCAGGAAGCGGGTGGCGAACACACACATATTGACGCCGCCAAAGGCGTGACCCACCAGAATGTAAGGTCCGGCCATGCCGCCATAGTGAAGCGCGGCGTGTAGCTCCTCGGCGATGCGCACGCTGGTCCGGTAACTCGGCGCGGCAACCGCGGGCTTAGGGGCCTGAGCGAGCCCATGCGAATCTGGCCGATCGAGACCGTATGTTGCGGATCAGGTCAACGGACACTGTAACCGCGCGCATCGAGGCAGGCCCCGATCGCGCGACGGTAGTTCGTGGCCCGGTGTGCCTGGGCCGCCTGCGCACGCCGATCGGCGACGAGCACAGTCTGTGTCTGTTGCGCATTGGCGGCGTCACTCGCACTGCCGATTGCCCCACCCACCAGCGCACCCGCCAACGCCCCCGGAGCGGCCTGCCAGCGTGGCGAGATGGCCGCACCGATGATGGCACCGGTCACTGCACCGATTGCGGTTCCCGCCCCCGACGGCGGGCCGGAGACGACGCGCACGCGCTCCTCGGCGGGCACCCCGGGGGCGCTGGGGTCGAAGCCAGTCTGCTGACTCGCCCACAGGCTGCACTCGTAGTGATCGCGATCCTGCTGCTCGGGGGTCTGCCCGCGGGTCGGATAGGCATATACGTCCGTGACCGGGGGCGAGGGCTCGGGCGGCGGCGGTGCGGCTACGCGCCGCGGCGGCGGCGCGACGACGCATCCGGCCAGGAGGAGCGAAGCGAGCAGGCCTGCCGTGGACCAGGCACGAATCGATGAGGTCGGTGTCGGCATAAGATCCCTCTGGCTCCAGATCTGGGGGCCCACGTTCCTGAACGCAACCCGGCCCTAGGGGTTGACTAACCCCGCACCGCGACTGGGTTTTTGAAGCAGGCCCCCCGTCTGAGTTCCGACGGAAGGGGCTAGCAAGCCAGCTCGGACTTAAGCTCTGCGCTGGCGCGCGCCACATCGGCAGGCGTGTTGACATCCCGGCCGGGCCGCGCAGAGGCCTCCGCGACTTGGATGGTGAGGCCATGCTCGAGCGCGCGCAGCTGCTCGAGTTTCTCGTGCTGCTCGAGCGGGCCCGGCGGGAGGGTGGTGAACCGCAGTAGCGCCTCTACCCGGTATGCGTACAGCCCCAGGTGGCGCCGCGCGGTCCCCGCCCCCGGGGACTCGCCCGCATCCCGTTCACAGGGGATGGCCGCACGGCTGAAGTAGAGCGCGCTGCCATCGAGGGCACACACCACCTTCACGACATTGGGGTCGTGGAGCTCCCCGGCGGCCTCGAGCGGGGCCGCCAGCGTCGCGATGTCGGCGCGCGGATGGGCGGCGAGCAGCTCGGCGACCTGGGTGATGAGCACCGGCCGCATCAGCGGCTCGTCCGCCTGCAGATTCACCACGATGTCGCGGGAGGCCCACTGACGGCGCCGCGCCACCTCGGCGATGCGATCGCTGCCCGAGGCGTGCTCACGCGCGGTCAGCTCGACCTGCGCCCCGAAGCGCCGTGCGGTCGCGGCGATCCGCTCATCATCGGCGGCGATCAGTACCTCACGCGCACCCGCGGCGCTCGCCCGTTGGTGCACCCACTGCAGCATCGGGCGACCGGCGAGCGGACACAGCACCTTGCCGGGCAGCCGGGTGGAGTCATAGCGCGCCGGGATCACCACGCGGAACACGGCCGGATCAGCGCTCGAGCAGGGGATCATCCGCGGCGAGCTGCCGCGCCTCCTCCTCCAGCATGACGGGCACCGCGTCGCGGATCGGGTAGGCGAGACGGTCCAGACGGCACACGAGCACCTGCGCTTCACGCTGGAACTTCAGGGTGCCTTTGCACACCGGGCAGGCCAGGATCTCGAGCAGCCGCGCGTCCATCTGATCAACTCCCGGCGGGATGACCCGCCCTCGCCGCTTGCCGCACTCGCTGACTGAGACACGCGGCGTCGGCGGCGCTGAAATGCGCCGTGACCGGCACGAACCACAGGCGTGCGTCGGCGAACCCCGTGCATTTTACGGCATCCTTCTCGGTCATGAGGACCGGCCGATCGTCGCCGAAGGCGAGGTCAGCGGGTAACAGCGCGTGGTGATCGGGGAAGGCATGTTCGACCAGTTCCAGCCCCGCCGCGCGCAGCATGGCAAAGAAGCGCGCGGGGTTGCCCATCCCGGCCACGGCGTGCAGCGGCGCGCCGCGGAACACGCCGAGTTCGCGCGGCGGCGCCTCGCCGCTCACGGGCAGGGCATGACTGCCGCGTACGTCCATGCGCAGCGCTCTCACCTCGTGCAGCGAGGGGTGTAGCGGCGCGCCGTTGACGACCACGAGGCCTGCCCCGGAGAGTCGGGCCGGCGGCTCACGCAGTGGTCCGGCCGGCAGCAGCCGGCGGTTCCCGAGCCCGCGCGCGCCATCGACCACGACGATCTCGAGATCGCGCGCGAGCGACAGGTGCTGCAGCCCGTCGTCACAGACGATGACCTCAGCGCCCCGCGCGATCAGCTCGCGCGCCCCTGCCACCCGCGCCGCGGCCACGACCGTCGGACAGCCGCTGCGCCGGGCGAGCAGCAGCGGCTCGTCGCCGACCTCGCGCCAGGAGGAGTCCACCCCCACGAGCCGCACGCCGCGCGTGCGCCGGCCGTAGCCGCGCGACAAGATGCCCGGCCGCAGGCCGGCGCGCGACAGCTCGTTGCACAGCCACAGGGTCAGCGGAGTCTTGCCGGTGCCGCCGACGGTGAGGTTGCCGACGATGATGACGGGCCGGGCGACCCGATGGCTCTCGAGCCAGCCGTGCCGGTAGGCCGAGCGCCGCACACGCAGGCAGGCCTCAAAGAGCCAGCCGAGTGGTGCGAGCGGCGCGAGGCGCGCCGGGTCCGCGTACCACAGGTCGCTCAGGCGGCTCACGGCACCTTTCAGGCCGAGAACTGCAGCCGATGCAGCTGGGCGTACAGGCCGCCGTGCGTAAGCAGCTCGGCGTGCGTGCCGCTCTCGGCGATGCGCCCGGCGTCCAGCACGATGATGCGGTCGGCCTGCTCCACCGTGGACAGTCGGTGAGCGATGATGAACGTCGTGCGGTTGCGCAGCAGCTGCGCGAGCGCGGCCTGGATATGCCGCTCCGCTTCCGTGTCGAGAGCTGAGGTCGCCTCATCCAGGATGAGGATCGGGGCGTCCTTGAGCAGCGCCCGGGCGATGGCGATGCGCTGACGCTGGCCGCCGGAGAGCAGCATGCCGCGATCGCCCACCACGGTATCGAGTCCGCGCGCCTGCTGGCGGGCGAACTCGAGCACGTGCGCCGCTGCCGCCGCCCGCTCGATCGCCTCTGCCGGCATCGCGCGGCCAAACGAGATGTTGTTGCGGATCGTATCGTTGAACAGGACGACGTCCTGGGTCACCACCGCGATCTGCTCCCGCAGCGCCTGCAGGTCATACTCGCGCACGTCCGCGCCGTCGACGCGGACGCTGCCGGCCAGCACGTCGTAGAAGCGCGGCAGCAGATTGACGAGCGTCGACTTGCCGCTGCCGGAGCGGCCCACGATGGCGAGACTCTCGCCGGCGGCGACGCGCAGCGAGACATCGCTCAGGGCTGGAATTGCCGGCGCAGCGGCGCGCACGCGATAGGCGAAGCTCACCTGGCGGAACTCCACCTCCCCCCGCACGCGCTGCGGCCGCAGCGCTCCGCCCGGGGGCTCGGCCGGCTCGTCCAGCAACTCGAACAGGCTCTGCCCGGCAGCGATACCCTGCTGTAGCGGGCCGGCCACTCCGACCAGCTCGCGCAGCGGCTGTGCGATGCTGACCAGCGCGGTGAGGAAGGCGAGCAGATCGCCCATGCTCATGCGCCCCGCCACCGCGTCTGCGATGGCGATCGCGAGCACGCACGCCGCCCCGACCGCCGTCAGCAGCTGCACGACCGGGTTGGATACACCCTTGGTGAGCACCAGCTTCATGTTCGAGCGCAGGTTATGGGTGTTGACAGCGGCGAACTGCTGGTCGAGGTGCGCTTCGGCGTTGTACACCTTGACCAGGCGCGGGGCTTCGAGGCTCTCCTTGGCGACGCGCGTCACATCGCCCATCGAGTCCTGGATGCGGCGGCTATAGCGGCGGAAGCGGCGGTTGATCACCGAGACCAACCAACCGACGATCGGTCCGAGCACCAGGGCGAACGCCGCCAGGCGCACGTTGAGCCAGATGAGGTAGCCGAGCGAACCTAAAATGGTGAGCGTGGTGCGGACCACGACGATGATCGAGTCGGTGGTGGCTTGGCCGATCTGCTCGGTGTTGTAAGTGAGGCGCGACAGCAGCGTCGCCGAGGCGTGTCGGTCGAAGAAGTCGATCGGCAGCCGCAACAGCCGGGCGAACACGTCCGCCCGCAGCTGGCTTACCACGCGGCGACCGACGTAGCCCATGAAGTAGGTCTGCGTGAAGTCGCCGATGCCGCGCAGCACGAACAGCGCCACCAGCGCGAGCGGCACCCAGTAGATGGTGCGCGGATCGCGATGCACGAGCGTGCTGTCCCCGAAACGCTTGGCGAAGAAGGCGAAGCTGGTCATGGTCGCCGAAAAGAGCACCCCACCGAGGATGCCCACGGCGAAGCGGCCCCGGTACGGGGCCAGGTAGCCGAGCAAGCGCCGGTAGGCGTGCAGCGCGCCGCCGGCCAGCACCGGTGCGAGCGGGTGCGCGCGGCCGGTGTCGTTCAAGGTCGGCCCGCCGGCTCTTCCTTGACCGTGGCGATGGTGACCTCGGCGAAACCAAGCCGGCCGAGCACGTCCATGGCGGTGATGACCGACTGGTGGGTGGCGCGCGCGTCGGCGCGCAAGGTGATGCGCAGGCTGCGGTTGGTACCGGCCTCCTTCAGCAGGGCCGCGCGCAGGGTCTCGGGACTGGAGTTGAGCAGCTCGTGCTGGTTGACGAGGTAGGTGCCCTGCTGGGTGACGCTCACCACCAGCGCCTCGGCATTGGCCTTCTCGACCGGCACCGAACTGGCGTGGGGCAGGTGCACGCGCAGCCGCCCCTCGTCGGTGAACTTGGCGGAGAGGATGAAGAACACCACGAGCAGCAGCACCACGTCGATGAGCGAGACCACGTTGATCTCCGGCTCCTCATGCCGCCGCGAAGGCTTGAGGTTCACCGTGCCATCCTAGGCGGCCGCCGGCGCCACCCGCTCGCGCAGCCGCGCCGCCTCGAGTGCATCGGCCATGCGGATGGCGTGCTTCTCCATCTGCATCACGATTCCCTCGACGCGGCCGCGCAGGTAGCGGTAGGCAATCAGCGCCGGAATGGCGACGCACAGGCCCGCGGCGGTGGCGATGAGGGCCTCGGCGATGCCGCCCGACAGTGCGCGCGGATCGCCCATGCCACCGGCCTGGATGGCATTGAAGGCGCGGATGATGCCGGTCACGGTGCCGAGCAGGCCGAGCAGCGGCGACACGCCGGCAATGGTGCCGAGTGTGTTGAGGAAGCGCTCGAGCTCATAGACCACGTGCCGGCCGGTGTCCTCGAGTCGCTCCATGAGAATCTCGCGCGGCCGGTGCCGGTTGGCGAGACCGGTGGCGAGCAGGCGCCCGAGCGGGGAATTCTGCTCGAGCGCGGCGATGACCTTGTCGTTCACCTGGTTCGACTCGATCAGCTGCCAGACGCGCTGCGGCAGCTCCTGCGGCAGGACCCGCTTGTCCTGGAGCGTCCACAATCGCTCCAGGATGATGGCCGCGGCGGTGATCGAGCAGAGAATGATCGGCCACATCAGCGGGCCGCCGGCCCGCACTATTTCCCACATTCCAGGCGACCCCAAGGACCGGTGACGGTGCAGGCGGCATCATACCGGAGGAGCGTCGGCGCTCAAGGCACCGCGACGCTCGCCGTGACGCATCGCTCAGCGTGCCATCTGCTAGAGTCCGCGCGCATGCCGCGTCAGCTGCTGAAACGCTTGGTGCCGGACCCGCAGGCACTGCGCCAGCGCTGGTTTTTGCGGCCCTTTGGCGCGCGCCTCGCCGACCCGCAGCTCTGGACGCTGCACCGCCGCGGGGTGACCTACGCCTTTGGCGCGGGGCTGGCGATCTGCTTCATACCGCTGCCGGTGCACATGGTGACCGCGGGTACCGTCGCCATCCTGTTCCGCCTCAACATTCCGGTCGTCGTGGCGACGACCTTCCTCGTCAATCCGCTCACCGTCTGGCCCGCCTACTATGGCGCCTACCGCCTCGGCGCGGCGTTGCTAGGCGAACCGCGCCACCCCTTTCATTTCGTCCTGAGCTGGAATTGGCTGCTCACCGGTCTCACGCCGCTGTGGCGGCCACTGCTGCTCGGCTGCTTCGTGTGTGCGACGGTGGGCGGGTTCTGTGGCTGGCTGGCGCTCGAGCTCCTGTGGCGCCACCAAGTGCTGACGCGCTATCAGGCCCGCCGTCACCCGGGGATGCCCTGAGCGACGGCGCCGCACGGCAGCAGCGTGCCGTGCTCGAGCTCGTAGCACTGCTCCAGGCGCGCCGCGAGCCGCAGGTCATGCGTCACCACCACCAGGCTCGTGCCGCGCTCGCGATTGAGTTCCAGCATCAGCGCGAAGACGCTCTCGGCATTCTCCCCATCCAGGTTGCCGGTGGGTTCGTCGGCGAGCACCAGTCGCGGCGCGGTCACCAGGGCGCGCGCCACCGCCGCGCGCTGCCGCTCGCCGCCGGAGAGCTGATGCGGCCGGTGCTCGAGGCGTGCGCCGAGTCCTACCCGCTCGAGCAGGGTCTGCGCGGCGGCCCGCGCGGCGCGCACCGGGGTGCGGCGCACCAGCAGCGGCATCGCCACGTTCTCCAGGGCCGAGAACTCCGGCAGCAGATGGTGGAACTGGTAGACGAATCCGAGCGCGCGGTTGCGCAGCGTGCCACGCTCGCTCTCCGAGAGTGCATGGATGTCACGTCCGGCCACCTCCACGCTGCCGGCACTCGGCCGGTCTAGACCGCCCAGGATCTGCAGCAGCGTGGTCTTGCCCGAGCCCGAGGCACCGACGATCGCCACGCGGGCGGCGGGCCCGATCGCAAGGTTCACCCCCTGCAGCACCGGCAGCAGCACCGGCCCCTGGCGGAAGCTCTTGTAGACCCCGCGCGCCTGCAGCACCGCCTCACTCATGGCGCAGGGCCTCGGCCGGTGCCGTGCGCCCCGCCCGCCAGGCCGGGTAGACGGTCGCGAGGGCGCACAGCAGGAAGGCCACAACGCACACGCGCCCCACATCCCCGAGCTCCACGAAGGCCGGCAGGTCGCTCATGTAGTAGACGCGCGCATCGAGGAACTGGGTGCCGAGCAGCCGCTCGAGTCCGGCCACAAGTTGCTGCAGATGATCGCTGAGCAGCGTGCCGATTGCAGCGCCGGCGGCGGTGCCGGCGAGGCCGATCAGCACCCCCTGGATGGCGAAGGTCAGCAGGACATTGCGCGGTCCGGCGCCCAGGGTGCGCAGGATGGCGATGTCAGTCTGCTTCTCCTTCACGATCATCACCAGCGTGGCGACAATGTTGAAGGCCGCCACCGCCACGATCATGAGCAGGATGATGAACATCATCGACTTGGTGATCTCGATGGAGCGGAAGAAATTGGCATGATCCTGCGTCCAGTCGTTCACGTAGTAGCCGGGTCCGCCGAGGGAGAGCGCCACCTGACGCACCAGGGCCGGCGCACGCAGCGGGTTGGCGAAGGCGAGACGCAGGCCCGTGACGCCGCTCCCGGTGCGGAACAGTCGCGCGGCGTCACCCAGCTCCACCAGCGCCAGGCCGCGGTCGAACTCGTACATGCCCGACTCGAAGATCCCCACCACCTGAAAGCGGCGCATGCGCGGTACCACCCCCGTGGGGGTCGCAGTCCCCTCCGGAGCGATGACGACCACGGTACCGCCGCGCCCGACGTCGAGCTCGTGCGCCAGCGCGCTGCCGAGCACGATGCCATAGCCCCCGGGGGCGAGATCGCGCAGCGATCCCTCGCGCAGATGCTGCGCGAGCCCGGTCGCGGCCTGCTCCTCGGCGGGCAGTACGCCGCGCACGCTGGCACCGACCATGTGGTGGCCGTGGGCGAGCATCGCCTGGCTCTCGATGTAGGGCACCGCGCTGGTGACGCCGGGGAAACGGCGCACGCGCTGCTGCACCGTGCGCCAGTCCTCGAGCGTGCCGCTCAGGCCCATGATGGTCGCGTGCGAGGTGACGGCAAGAATGCGGCTGCGCAGCTCGCGCTCGAAGCCGTTCATGACCGACAGCACCACGAGCAGGGTCGCGACGCCGAGCGTCAGTCCGCATACCGACATGAGCGCGACGAACGAGACGAAGCCACGGCGGTGCGTCGAACGCAGGTAGCGCGTGCCGATCAGCCATTCGTAGGCGCTCATCGGTTACTCGTAGCGCAGCGCTTCGGCCGGCGCGGTAGCTGCGGCGCGCAGCGCCGGATACACCGTGGCGAGGGCGGTGAGGATCAGCGCCGCGAGGCCGATCGTGAGCACGTTGCTCCAGTGCACCTCGGATGGGATGGCGGTGATGTAGTAGACGTCGGCATCCATGATGTGAAAACCGAAGGTCTGCTCCAGGAGGGGCACGATGCGCCCGACGTTGTAGGCGAGCAGCAGGCCGAGCCCGACTCCGAGCAGCACACCCAGCCAGCCGATCACCAGCCCCTGGGTGATGAAGATGCCCATCACCCGGCGGGGCGCGGCGCCAAAGGTGCGGACGATGGCGATGTCGGTGCGCTTGTCGGTGACCACCATGACCAGCATGGCGACGATGTTGAAGGCGGCCACGGCGACGATGAGCAGCAGGATGAGCGACATCATGGTTTTTTCGATGCGGATGGCGCGGAAGTAATTGGCGTTGTCGCGCGTCCAGTCGCTCACCTCGAGCTGCTGCGGCAATACCGCGCGCACCCGTTGCGCGACCGCGTTCGCCGCCAGCACCGCCTCCACCCGTACCCGCAGCCCCTCGCTGAGCGCGGTGGCGCCGTCCCCGAGCGCCTGCACGTCGGCGAGGTGGGTGAAGATGAGCGTACCGTCATGGTCCTGCAGACCGATCTCGAACACGCCCGCGACGGTGAACTCGCGCAGTTTTGGCGCCGGCGCGCCGCTCGCATCGAGCGTCGGCACCAGTACGGTGAGATGTTCTCCCGGGGCAAGCCCGAGCCGCTCGGCGATCACCGCTCCGACCAGCACTCGGTCGCTGCCGGGGACGAGGTCGGCGAGACGGCCCTGCGTGACGGCCCGCGCCAGCTCGGCGTTGCCGGTGAGATCGGCGGGATCGATACCGCGTAGCAGGACCGGCACCATCTCGGGTTGGCGGACCGCCAGGGCCTGCAGCTCGTCATAGCGCGCCACCGCGCTGACGCCACGGACACCACGCACGCGGCGCGCGAGCGCCTGCCAATCGATCGGACCCGTCGCGTCGGCGCGCGCCGTGACGCGCACGGGGGCCGCGAGGGAGAGCAGCCGCTCGCGCAGCTCGCTCTCGAAGCCGTTCATCACCGACAGGATCACGATCAGCGCCGCGACGCCGACACACACTCCGACGAGCGAGGCCCAGGTGATGAAGGAGACGAAGAACTTGTGCGAGCGCGCCCGCACGTAACGCAGCCCGAGGAAAACCGGCAGCGGATGAAACATCGTGGCGATTTAACCACATATGCCCCTTTTCAGACGTGCGTCACAGATTGCTCAGCCCGCGCGCCGCGCGCGCTTTGACAGATTTCAGCGGTGCTATAGTCCTGCGCACATCCGGGAGAGTCACATGCAGAGCCGCCATCTCCTCGCACTGCTGTTGGGTCTTGCTTTCGCGCAGGGCGCACTCGCCGAAACGGTGGTGGTCAACGACCAGGTCCAGGTGCGCGAGTCGCAGGTCGAGCGGCCCAAGCGAGGCGCCACCATGGGCGAGGTCGAAAAACAGTTCGGCGCGCCCGTCAACCGCCACCCGACCGTCGGGCAGCCCCCGATCACCCGCTGGGACTACAACGGTTTTTGCGTCGTCTTCGAAAAGGATCGGGTCATCGACGCGGTCGTGACCTCAGGCTAAATCCCGGCCTGCCCCTTCCCCGACTCACCCAACGCCTGAAGAAGGCGCTGTAAGCCATTGCCTACAGTGGTGTCGGCTGTGGTAACCTCGCATTTAACAAAACAAAACCGGGGGGTCGGTGTCGGTCCAGGAACCGCTCAAGGCGCATATCGAGGCCCTGCTGCGCGCGAGCGCGCTGCGACGCAAGAGCGCTGCAGCCCAGCTGGAGGCGGAGATCCGCCGCCGTGAGGAGGTGCTGCGGGAGACCTTCCGCCGCTACGTGTCTCCGCGCGTCGCGGACAAGATTCTCGAGGACGTGCAGCTGCGCGATGCACTGCTGGCGACGACGGCGCACGCGCGCGCGCATGCCGTGGTGCTGTTCGCGGACCTGCGTGGCTTCACCAGCATGTCCGAGCAGCTCGATCCGCGGCACGTGGTGCCGTTGCTCAATGAGTACTTCTCGCTGCTCACCGAGATCACCTTCCGCCACGAGGGCACCGTGTTTCACATGGCGGGTGATTGCCTGATGCTCGGCTTCGGCGTGCCGCTCGAGCAGGCCGACAGCGCCGGCCGCGCGGTGCAGGCGGCGCGCGAGATGCTCACGAGCTTCGCCGAGCTGTCGCGCTCGTGGAAGCAGCGCTACCAGGTGAAAGCGGGTCTGGGCATCGGCATCAACGAGGGCGAGGTGGTCGCCGGCAACATCGGCTCCTCCGCCTACATGAACTACACCATCATCGGGGATGCGGTGAACATCGCCGCTCGACTCTGCCAACGCGCGCGGGCCGGGGAGATGCTCTTCTCCAGCACGCTCAAGCAGTCCCTGGACGCGCAAGGGATCGATGTCGGAGCAACCGCGCTGCCGCCATTGCAGCTGCGCGGCCGCTCCCAGCCCATCGACATCTTCTGCGTGCCGCGCCAGAGTCGGGTGCAGCTGCACGCGGCACCGATCGCAGCGTAGGGCTTCTCCGCGGGGCTCAGGCCCGACTTGGTAAGCTAGCGTGCCCGGCCCACCCCGCACGCGATGACCCTCCTGCTCAACCCACCGCTGCCCAGCGCAGCCACACCCCACCTGCGCTGGCAGCAGCTGTATGGCAGCGCCGCGGCACTTGCCGTGGCGGAGGCCACGCAGCGCGATACGCGCTTCTACGTCGCGATCGCCAACGGGGCGCGCGAGCTCGAGCGCTTCAGTGCCGAGCTCGAGTTCTTCAGCGGCGGCGCCCTGCCCCTGCTGCGCCTGCCGGACTGGGAGATCCTGCCCTACGATCTCTTTTCGCCGCACCCCGACATCGTCTCCGAACGGCTGCGCACGCTCGATGAGCTGCCGCGCGCGCGCCTTGGCTGCCTGGTGGTGGCCGCAGACACCCTGCTGCAGCGGCTGCCGCCGCGCCCGTACGTGCAGGGCCGCGCTTTCGAGCTGCGCCGCGGCCAGGCGCTGGCGCTGGAGGGTTTTCGCCAGCGCCTGATCGAGGCAGGCTATGCGAGCGTCAGTCAGGTCGTCAGTCCGGGCGAGTTCGCCGTGCGCGGCTCCCTGCTCGATGTGTTCCCGATGGGCACGACGGCGCCGCTGCGCATCGACCTGTTCGATGAGGAGATCGAAGCGATCCGCCGCTTCGACCCCGAGAGCCAGCGCTCGCTCGATGCGCTGGAGTCGGTGCGGCTGCTGCCCGCGCGCGAGGTGCCGCTTGATGTGGCCGCGGTGCGCGAGTTCCGGCGCCGCTACCGCACACGTTTCGAGGGCGATCCCACCCGCTCGGTCATCTACCGCGGCGTGAGCGACGGCCTCGCACCCGCCGGCATCGAGTTCTATCAGCCGCTGTTCTTCGACTCGACCGCCACGCTCTTTGACTACCTGCCGCCGGAGACGGTCATCGTGCACGCCGCTGACCTCGCCCGCAGTCTCGCGGGGGCGTGGAGCGCGCTCGAGGCTCGCTACGAGGACCGTCGCCACGACATCGAACGCCCGGTGCTGGCCCCGCAGGAGCTGTTCGTGCCGCCGGAGTCGGCGCTGGAGCGACTGCATGCCTTCCAGGGGGTGACGCTCGAGAGCTTCAAGGCGGAGACGGAGCTCACGACACCCGATGCGCGGGTGCGCAACTTTCCGACTACCGCGCCGCGTGAGTTGCGGCTCGAGATCCGCCACGAGGAGCCGCTCGCGGCACTGGATCGCTTCCTGCAGGCCTTTCCCGGACGGGTGCTGCTGGCGGCGGACTCGCCGGGGCGGCGCGAGATGCTGCAGGAGATGCTGCGCGTGCACGGGCGCCACGCCACGCTCACCCCGGACTGGGGCAGCTTCAGCGCCGGGAACGCGCAGCTCGCGCTCACCGTGGCGCCCGATCTGGAGGGTCTCACCCTCACCGAGCCACCGCTGGCGGTGGTCGCCGAGGCCCAGCTGTTCGGGGCCCGCGCACGCCAGGAGCGCCGCCGCAAGCGCGCCGCGGACCCCGAGGCCATCCTGCGTGACCTGCGTGATCTCAACCCCGGCGCGCCGGTGGTGCACGAGGAGTACGGGGTGGGCCGCTACCGCGGGCTCATGCCGATGGAGGTGGGCGGGCAACCCGGGGAGTTCCTGGTCCTCGAGTACCAGGATGGGGACCGCATCTACGTGCCGGTGCATGCCCTGCACCTGGTGAGCCGCTACACCGGTGCGGACCCCGAGCACGCCCCGCTGCACAAACTCGGTACCGACCAATGGGCGCGGGCGCGGCGCCGCGCGGCCGAGCAGATCCGCGATGTCGCCGCGGAACTGCTGGACCTGTACGCCCGGCGCAAGGCGCAGCAGGGCATTGCCCTGCAGGCCGGCGAGCTCGACTACCAGAACTTCGCCAATGCGTTCCCCTTCGAGGAGACCGCGGACCAGGCCGAGGCGATCCGCGCCGTCCTCACCGACCTGGGGAGCGAGCGGCCGATGGATCGCATCGTCTGCGGCGATGTCGGCTTCGGCAAGACCGAAGTGGCCATGCGCGCCGCCTTCGTCGCGGTGCAGTCGGGCCGTCAGGTGGCCGTGCTTGCCCCGACTACGCTGCTGGTGCAGCAGCACCTGGCCAACTTCCGCGACCGCTTCGCCGACTGGCCGGTGCGCATCGAGGCGCTGTCGCGTTTTGGCCGCGGCCGTGAGACAAGTGCAGTGCTCGAGGGGCTGGAGCAGGGCAAGGTGGACATCGTGATCGCCACCCACCGCCTGCTGCACGCGCACGCGCGCTTCAAAGACCTTGGGCTGCTGATCATCGACGAGGAGCACCGCTTCGGGGTGCGTGACAAGCAGCGCCTGCAGGCACTGCGCGCCAACGTGCACGTCCTCACCCTGACCGCGACGCCGATCCCGCGCACGCTCAACATGGCCCTCGGCGGGCTGCGCGACCTGTCGCTCATCACGACCGCGCCCGCCGCCCGGCTCGCCATCAAGACCTTCCTCATCGAATGGCACCCGCCGACGCTGCGCGAGGCGGCGCTGCGCGAGCTGCGCCGCGGCGGGCAGATCTATTTCGTGCACAACGAGGTGCGCAGCATCGAGAAGGTCGCCGCGGAGCTGCGCCAGCTGGTGCCCGAGGCGAGCGTGCGCGTGGGCCACGGGCAGATGCGCGAGCGTGAGCTGGAGCAGCTGATGGTGGACTTCTACCACCGCCGTTTCAGCCTGCTGGTGTG
>JAFAPI010000181.1 GCA_019247195.1 Gammaproteobacteria bacterium | reverse complement strand
GGGCGATCTGCTGCGCCAGGACGCGCAGGGCTTCTTCTATTTCGTCGACCGCGTCGGCGACACGTACCGCTGGAAGGGCGAGAACGTCTCGACCACGGAAGTGGCGGCGATCCTCGCCGCGCAACCCGGCGTTGAGGCGGCCGCGGTCTATGGCGTCGCGGTGCCGGCGCAGGATGGACGGGCCGGCATGGCGGCGCTCGTGGTCGGGGAAGGGTTCGACCTCGCGGCCTTTGCCGACGGTGTCGTCCGGGAACTGCCCGTCTATGCGCGGCCGGTGTTCCTGCGCCTCATGCCTGCGCTCAGGCGCACCGGGACCTTCAAGCTCGCCAAGCAGGGCCTTGCGGACGAGGGCTTCGACCCGCAGCGGGTCACCGATCCGCTCTATGTGATCGCCGCCGGTGCGACGCGCTACGAGGTGCTCGATGCGCCGCGTCAGGCGCAGCTGCAGCGCGGAACGCTGCGCCTTTAGCCCTCAGGCGGTGCTGCCCGCATCCACCGTCAGGGTGATGCCGGTGATGTGGCGCGCCGCGTCACTCAGCAGGAACTGCACCGCCGCCGCCACGTCCTCGGGCTCGACGAGGCACTTCAGGGCGCTGCGCCGCTCGATCTGCTCGCGCGCGCCCTCCAGCTCGCGGGTCATCTCGGTGGGCACGAAGCCGGGCGCCACGGCATTCACGGTGATGCCAAGCGGTCCCACCTCCCGCGCCAGTGAGCGCGTGAAGCCCACCAGCGCCGCCTTGGTGGCCGCATAAGCCGCCAGACCCTGGTAGCCCGTGCTGGCGATGATCGAGGCGATGTTGACGATGCGTCCCTCCTTGTCGGCCATCATGGCGCGCACGACATACTTGGAGAGGATGAGCGGCGCGACCGTGTTGAGCCGTACCAGCGTCTCGATCTGCTCATCGCGCAGCAGTGCGTGTACGCCCGCCGTGCCGATGCCGGCATTGTTGACGAGGCCGTACAGCGCGCCGAACTGCCGCCGCAGCGCGCTCACCAGCTGCGCGATGGCGTGGGTGTCGGTGAGGTCGAACGTCTGGAAGTGCACCGCGCCGGGCCCCGGGGCCGCACCGATCAGCTCCTCGAGCGCCTTGCCCTGCGTGCGCGCCAGGGCGATGACCCGGTAGCCGGCCGCGCTCAGCGTGCGGCACATGGCGAGCCCGAGCCCGCGGCTGCCTCCGGTGACGAGGACGTTACGCACCCGAGCGCACCAGCTTGCCCGAGGGCGCCAGGGCGAGCCCCGGCACGATCTTGATCGTGGTCGGCACCTTGTGCGGAGCGAGGACGGCGCGGCAGCGCTCGGTCAACTCGCGGGCGAGTCGCGCGGGCTCCTCCCCCGGGGGCTCGCGCAGCACCACCTCGGCGGTCACCACGGCGCCGGTGATCGGGCTGCGGCGGGCGCGTACCAGCGACATGCGCACCCGCGGATCCGCGTTGAGAACGGCCTCGACCTCCTCGGGATGCACCTTGAGACCGCCCACGTTGATGACGCCGCTGCGCCGCCCGAGAAAGTAACCACGACCGTCGCGGATCTCAACCCGGTCGCCGGTGTCCACGAAGCCGTCTCGACCGCGCAGCGGCTCGGCCTCGGGCCCGAGGTAGCGCAGGGCGGTGCCGGGGGAGCGGATGCGCAGCGTCTCCTCCGACACACGCAGCTCCACGCCCGAGCTCTCCCCCTCCAACAGCCTCGCCGGGAAGCCGGCGCGGCCGTCGCGCACCTCGAAGGCGACGCCCGCCTCGGTGGAGGCGAAGGCGTGCGCCACGAGGGCCGCCGGGTAGGTGCTCGCGAGCGCATCGAGAATTCCCTGGTCGGCGAGCTCGCCCGACAGGCGCACGTACTGCGGCGCGATGCGCCTCGCCTGCCCGCTCATCAAAGCCTTGCGCCAGTGTGAGGGCGTACCGGAGAGGTGCGTCACGCCTTCGCGGGCGGCGCGCGCGAGGAAATCCTCCACGCTCTCCTGCGGGTCCGAGAGCACCAGGCCGCCGGACTGCACGGCCCGCAGGAAGATCTGCAGCCCCCCGTAGCGCCGGATGTCGTAGAAGGTGCTCCAGCGGCGCGCATCGGTAGCCGGCACGTCCCCGGCGAAGGCGTGCCGCAGGCTCGCGAGGGTGTGCAGCACGAGCTTCGGCGCACCGCTCGTGCCCGAGGTGAGCAGCACCCATTCGCTGGCGCGCTCGCACGCGCGTGCGGGCGCGGGGGCGTGGGGCTCGGCGCCCACGCTGAAGGCGGGCAGCCCTGAGGCGAATTCAGCCGGCGTCTCCGGGTCGATGACCAGCGCCTGAATCTCCCCGCTGCGCAGGACCTGCGGCAGATGCGCGGCGGCGAGGTCGGGCGTGGCGAGCACCAGACGTCGCGCCACGCCATCGAGCTCCAGCAGCGCGAGCGCGGCGCTCAGCTGCCCGCGGGCGAGGAGCAGAACGCTGCGGTCGCGCAGCGCGGCCAGGGCAGGGGCACCGAGGGCCGAACGCGTGGCGAGGCTCGCCACCGACACCGCTCCCGCCCGGCCGTGCAGCCTCCCGTGCGCGGCCGCCGCGCCGGCCGATTCCCACAGCGAGCGGGGCTCACTTGTCAAAGTTTTCGTAGAGTCTGACGAAGTCGCCGAAGGTCACCGGGAAGTTCACCGCATCGGAGGCGTTGAACGGGTCAATGCCGAGCGAGTCCTCGAGCCGCGCGACGATGATGGCGAAGCTCAGCGAATCGAGGCCGGACTGGACCAGCTTCAGCTCGTCCGACAAGGGAGCGAGCGCGCGGTCCTGCTCGATCGCGACCTGCTGAAACTGCGACGTAATCGTGGACCGCACCGACATCTCGGCCTCCCCTTCGCGCGCTCGCGCCGCACTATAGTATCGCGACGGCGCGCGCCCAAGGCGCGCGCGGGCGGGTCCAGGCGCGGCGCAGTTGCCGGGGAAAGTGCGCGAAGTGAACGACACAAGTAGCTGAATAGGATTCAGATACTATAATCGCGCCGCCCCGCCCGCGACGTCGCCCGGAGGTCGCGCCGCCGCAGGACCGCACGCGCCCGCTTGTATAATGAATCTGGCTCTTGGCAGGAACCCGACGACGCATGTCTGACCCAGTGTCTCCCGCGCGCCAGAGCGCACCGGCTTCCGGCGATGCCCTGCGCGAGGAGGTGGCCGCGCTCATCGTCGCCGCGCTCAATCTCGAGATTGCCCCCTCAGCCATCGATCCGGACCAGCCGCTCTACGGCGACGGGCTCGGCCTGGATTCGATCGATATCCTGGAGATCGCGCTCGTGGTCTCCAAGCAGTACGGCGTGCAGTTGCGCGCGGACGGCGCGGACAACGAGCGCATCTTCGGTTCGCTGCGGCAGCTCGTCGAGTACATCGGCACGCACAGGACAAAGTAGTCATCTCCACGACGCTGCCGCTCGTTGCCCATACTGCGCACGACGCGGTGCTGGCTTACCGCGGCGGGCGCGCGCTGACGCTCGGCCAGTTTCTGGGCGACGTGGAGCAGCTGGCGGCGCGGCTCGGACCGGCCCGTCACGTGCTCAACGCCTGCATCGACCGCTATCACTTCGCCGTCGGGTTCGCCGCCTGCGCCACCTCCGCGCGGGTGAGCCTGCTGCCCTCGACCCACACGCCCGCCGTGATCCGTGAGCTGCGCGCATTCGCCCCCGATGCAATCTGTCTGACCGACTCCGCTGACTGCGCGATCGAGCTGCCGCGGCTTCACTACCCGAGCGTCGCGGCCGCGCCGAGCGCGGCGCCGGTGCCGCAGGTGCCCGCCGAGCAGCTGACCGCCTACGTCTTCACCTCCGGTTCCACGGGCACGCCGGTTCCCTACCGCAAGAGCTGGGGGCCGCTGGTGCGCTGCGTGCGCGTCGAGTCCGAGCGACTCGGGCTGGACGGCGCGCGAGCCTGGTGCGTGGTGGCGACCGTGCCGCCCCAGCACCAGTACGGGCTGGAGTCGAGTGTGCTCATGTGCCTCGCCGGCGGGCACGCGTTGTGTGCCGAGCGGCCGTTCTACCCGGCCGACATCGTCGCGACGCTCGCGGGCGTGCCCCGGCCGCGCGCGCTGGTCACCACGCCGGTGCACCTGCGGGCGCTGCTCGCGCTCGGCAGCGCGCTGCCGCCGACCGATCTGATCGTCTCCGCGACCGCACCCCTCACCCAGCAGCTCGCCTTCGATGCCGAGCGCAGCTTCGGCACGCCGCTGCTCGAGATCTACGGCTCGACCGAGACCGGTGAGATCGCGGCGCGCCGGCCGACCGAGGGCGCGAGCTGGCGCCTGTGGCCGGGCGTGCGCTTCAGCGAGCGCGACGGTGCCACCTGGGCCGAGGGCGGCCACATCGAGCAGCCGACCCGCATGTGCGACGTGCTCGAGCTCACCGGACCGGAGCACTTCCTCCTGCACGGGCGCATCAGCGACCTCGTCAACATCGCCGGTAAGCGCAGCTCGCTCGCTTATCTCAACCTCCAGCTGAACTCCATCGAGGGGGTGGTGGACGGGGCATTCTTCCATTGCGCCGCCGGCGGGCACACCGAGGTGGCCCGGGTCGCTGCCTGTGTGGTCGCGCCGGGCCTGGATGCGGCGCGCCTGTTGCGCGAGCTGCGCCAGCGCATCGATCCGGTCTTCCTGCCGCGACCGCTGCTGCTCGTGCCACAGCTGCCGCGCAATGCCACCGGCAAGCTGCCGCAGGAGGCCCTGCAGGCACTCGCCGCGGCGCACGCGCGCACCTCGGCCGCGTGAGGATCGCATGCGCGGCACGACCTCCTTCACCATCGGGCCCGAACACCCCGCCCTGCCGGGCCACTTTCCCGGCTTCCCCATCGTGCCGGGGGTGCTGCTCCTGGACGAGGTGCTGCGCACGCTCGAGGCGGTCGATCGGCACGCGCGCTGGCGCATCGCGCAGGCGAAGTTCCTCAAGCCGGTGCGACCCGGAGAGACGCTGGCCCTCGAGCAGGAGCCGGGGGCGGACGGCACAGTCCACTTCCGCGTGCTGTGCGCCGGACAGGCCGTCGCGGTCGGCACGCTCATTCCCGCGCGCCCGGTGGAGCATGGCGAGCGAGCCGGCTGAGCGGGGCACGCTCAAAGCGGACGCCGCGCAGTGGGAGCGGCCCGAGCGCGGCAGCGCGCTCGTGCTGCGCGGGGGCATCTGGGTCGCCACGCACCTCGGCCGACCCGTCACGCGCGGTCTGCTGGCCTCAGTGGCCGCCTACTACTGCCTCTTCGCCCCCACCGCGCGGCGCCACGCCCGTGACTTCCTGCGTCGGGTGCTCGGTCGCGAGCCGAGGAAGCGCGAGCAGTTCCGGCACGTCTACGCGTTCGCGGCCACGATCCTCGACCGGCTCTACCTCGGCCAGGAGCGCTATGAGCTGTTCGAACTCACCATCGAGGGCGGCGCGCAGATGGAGCAGGTGTTCGCGCGAGGCCGCGGGGCCTTCCTGCTCGGCTCGCACCTGGGAAGCTTCCCCATGCTGAGCGCCGTCGGCCGCCAACGGCCGGGACTGAAGGTCGCCTGGGCCATCCACGGCTATCATGCCAACCGCCTCAACGTCCTCTTCGGCAACCGTGCCGCCGCCAACGCCCCGGAGATCATTCCGCTCGGGCAGATCGACGCGATGCTGCGCATCCGCGACTGCCTGGACGCCGGGCAGTTCGTCGGGATGCTCGCCGACCGTACCATCGCGCAGGCGCCGGCACAGAGCGTGCCCTTTCTCGGCAGCCCGGCGCTCTTTCCGGTGGGACCGATGCGCGTGGCGGCGGCCTTGCGTCGCCCGGCGTTCTTCATGACCGCCCTGTACCGCGGCGGGCGCCGCTATCACGCCGTCTTCCGCGAGATCGCCGATTTCTCCGTCTTGCTGCCCGGAGGGCGCGACGCCGCGGTGCGCGCCGCGGTCGAGCGTTACGCGAGTCTGCTCGAGGAGTACTGCCGCAGCGACCCCTTTAATTGGTTCAACTTCTACGACTTCTGGCACGGCGCACCCCCCGACGCGCCGGAGGCCTGACGGATGCGCGCAGCAGTGGCCCTCGCGGCGCTCGCCGTCGTGTCCGTCGCGCGCGCAGATGCGCTCGATGAGCTGTTGCGGGGTTTTGCGACGCACCGCACCGGTCACGCGGCCTTCACCGAAGTGCACGAGTTCGCGCTGCTCAAGCGGCCGCTCCGCTCCAGCGGGGAGCTGCGCTACCGGTCACCGGACTACCTGGAAAAGCGCACGCTGCAGCCGCGCCCCGAGACCCTGGTCCTCAAGGACGGCACGCTCCTCGCCGAGCGCGGCCGCCATCGCCGGGTGCTTGAGCTCGCGGCCCATCCCGAGCTCGTGCCCTACATCGAGAGCATCCGCGCCACGCTGGCCGGAGACCGCGCCGCGCTCGAGCGCTACTTCGTGGTGGACGTGAGCGGCGATGCCTCGGCCTGGACGCTGCGCCTCAGACCCCGGCCCGGACCGATCGGCCGCTCGGTGCAGGAGGTACGCCTGAGCGGGGCGGCGGCCGCGATCCGCGAGGTCGACATCCGCCTGAAGGACGGCGACCGCTCGCGCCTCGAGATCGGACCGGACCTGCCGCCGTGAGCAATCCCGCCGCGCGCGCCGCGGCGCTCTGGGGGCTCGCGGTGCTGCTGCTGCTCGCGATCGCCTTGCGGGCGAACTTCCGCACCGACCTCTCGGCCTTCCTGCCGCGCGCGCCCTCTGCCGCCCAGCGGCTGCTCGTGGGGCAGCTGCAGAGCGGCCCGGCCGGACGGCTCATCGTCGCGGCCATCCGCGGCGGCGGGCCCACGGGCCGCGCCGCCGCCTCGATCGCGCTCGCCCGTGCTCTGCGGGGCGGAGCTGACTTCACCAGCGTCGAAAATGGCGACGAGGAGTCCCTGGCCCGTGACCGCGAGTTCCTGCTGCGCGAGCGCTACCTGTTGAGCCCGGATGTCAGCCCCGGGCGTTTTCAGGCCGCCGGGCTGCGGGCCGCCCTCGAGGCCTCGCTGGACACGCTCGCGGCCCCGGAGGGCGTCCTCGTGAAGGACTTGTTCGCACGCGACCCGACCGGAGAGTTCCTGGGACTCCTCGAGCGCGCCTCGGGCACGCAGCCGCCCCGCGAGCAGGCCGGAGCCTGGAGCTCGCATGACGGACGCGAGGCGCTGCTGCTGCTGCAGACACGGGCGCCCGGTGCCGATACTGATGCCCAGCAGCGCGCGATCGAGGCCGTCCAGCGCGCCTTCGCGCAGGTGCGGACCACGACTGCCCAGGGCGCGCAGCTGTCCCTGCTGCTCTCGGGGCCGCCGGTGTTCGCGACCGAGGCGCGCGCGCTGATCCGCTCGGAGGTGAAGCGCCTCTCGGCGCTCAGCGCAGTGCTGATCGCACTCCTGCTCCTGAGCCTCTACCGCTCGCCGCTCGCGCTGCTGCTCACCTTCGTCCCGGTCGCCTCCGGGGCGCTCGCCGGAGTCGCTGCGGTCGCGCTCGGCTTCGGCACCGTGCACGCCCTCACACTCGGCTTCGGAGTCACCCTCATCGGGGAGTCGGTCGACTACTCGATCTACCTCTTCGTGCAGGGGGAAGGGGCTGGCATGCACCTGTGGGACACCCTGCGTCTCGGGGTCCTCACCTCCATCGCCGGATTCGCCGCGCTCCTGCCCTCCTCCTTCGGCGGCCTCGCACAGCTCGGGCTGTACTCGATCGCCGGCCTGATCGCCGCAGCGCTCGTGACTCGCTACGTGCTCACCGCCTGGCGCCCGCGCACGCTGCGACTGCGCGACCTGCGGGCGCTCGGGCGCGTACTGCTCAAGTGGCACAGCCGCCGGCGCGGCGTGCCTGCCCTGCTCATGGTCCTCGCGCTGGCAGAGGCGGCCCTGCTGTGGGTGCAGCGCGGACACCTCTTCAGTGCCGATCTCGCCGCCCTCAGTCCCATCAGCCTCGCCGCGCAGGACACGGACGCGCGGGTGCGGGCTGATCTCGGCGCCCCGGACGTGCGCTATCTCGTGGTCGTGTCCGCGGCCAGCGCCGAGGCGGCGCTCGAGGGCGCGGCGCGCCTCGCCGCGCACCTCGACCCGCTGGTGAGCGCGGGCACCATCGGCGGTTACGAGACACCCAGCCGCTATCTGCCACCGCAGCAGGTCCAGGCCGCCCGCCGCGCGAGCCTGCCGGAGCCGGCGGCACTGAGGACCGCACTGCACGCGGCACTCGAGACGCTGCCGGTGCGTGCGGAGGCCCTGGAACCGTTCGTACGGGACGTCGCGCAGGCACGCGGCGCGCCGCTGCTGACCCGCGCCGACCTCGAGGGGACCGGCTTCGGCGCGCTGGTGGAGGGCTTGCTTCATCGGGATGCGCACGGCGCGCAGGCACTCCTGCCCGTCTCCGCCCGCGGCGCCGCCGATCTGACACCCGAGGCCCTCGCGGCACTGCACGGCGTGGTGGCTGCCGCACCCGGGGCGACGCTGCTCGATCTCAAGGGCGAGACCGACCGATTGTACGGCGGGTACCTGCGCCAGGCCGTCGAGCTGTCACTGGCCGGAGCGGTGGCGATCCTGGCTCTGCTGCTCGTTGCGCTGCGCTCCGCGCGGCGCGTCGCACGGGTCCTCCTGCCGCTGGCCCTCGCCGTCATGGGTGTCGCGGCGCTGCAGGCGCTGCGCGGCGAGCCGCTGGGGATCCTGCACATCGTCGGCATGCTGCTGATCGTGGCGGTCGCCTCCAACTACGCACTCTTCTTCGACCGGGCGCGCGCGCACCCGGTCGAGGCGGACCTGGAACGCACGGTCGCGTCGGTGGTCGTCGCCAATCTCGCCACCGTGATCGGCTTCGGCGTGCTCGCTTTCGCGCGCGTACCCGTGCTGGCACAGTTGGGCGCGACGGTGGCGCCGGGCGCACTGCTCGCCCTGCTCTTTGCCGCGCTGCTGAGCGGCGACCTCCGGAGCGACGATGCGCACGCTGATTGAGCGCGCGCGCCCGGACCGCCCCGCGCGGCGCCGCATCATTCTCCTGCCGGCGGCGTTCAGCGAGCCCGAGGCCTTCGTGCAGGCGGGTTTCGTGGCTGCGGTGCGCGCGCGCGCGCTCGACCTCGACCTGCTGTTGGCCGCGCCCGAGCTCGCGCACGTCACCGACCGCACGGTGCTCGCGCAGATCGAGACTGAGCTCGTCGCGCCCGCGCGCGCCGAGGGCATCGCGGTGTGGCTGGGCGGGATCTCGCTCGGCGGCTTCATCGCGCTCGCCTGCGCGGCGCGAACACCGCGGGCGTATGCGGGACTGTGCCTGCTGGCCCCCTACCTCGGTAGCCATCTGATCACGGACGAGGTGGGGACCTTCGGGCTCGCCGCGTGGGAGCCGGGTGCGGATTCGGGGGACGAGGAGCGTCACATCTGGCGCTTCCTCAAGCACCGCAGCCCCGCCGAGTTGCCGATCCACCTGGGACTCGGCCGCGAGGACCGCTTCGCGGCGCGCCACCGCGTGCTCGCGGCGGCCTTGTCAGCGCAGGAGGTCGACACGGTCGCCGGCGGGCACGACTGGCCCACCTGGCACCGACTCTGGGAGAATTTTCTCGATGCGCACTTCCCCGTCGGCAGCTGAGGGCGCGGCCTGGCACCCCTCCGCCTTCATCAAGGGCTCGGTGGCGCTGCATGCCGCCGCCGCCGTGGTGACGCTCGCGCGCCCCGCGCTCTGGCCCTGGACGGTCGGGGCCGTGCTCGCCGATCACCTGCTGATCAGCGGCGCCGGACTCTGGCCGCGCAGCCGCCTGCTCGGGCCGAACTGGACGCACCTGCCACCGCAGCGGGCTCCGTCGGTCGCGCTGACCATCGATGACGGACCCGATCCGCACGTCACCCCCGCGGTGCTGCGGCTGCTCGAGGCGCACGCGGCGCAGGCGACGTTCTTCTGCATTGGCAGCCGCGTGGCCGCGCACCCGGCGCTCGCGCGTGAGATCCTCGCGCGGGGTCACTCGATCGAGAACCACAGCTTCCGCCATTCGATGGCCTTCTCGCTGGCCGGGCCGCGCGCCATCGCGGCCGACGTGCGCCGCGCCCAGGCGGTGATCGCCGAGGTCACGGGCGTGGCACCGCGCTTCTTCCGCGCCCCGGCGGGGCTGCGCAACCCGTTTCTGGCGCCGGCGCTCGCCCACAGCGGGCTGACACTGGTCAGCTGGACGCGCCGCGGCTTCGACACCGTGAACACGGATCCGCAGCACGTGCTCGGCCGGCTCACGCACCGCCTCGCCGCCGGTGACATCCTGCTGCTGCACGACGGCCACGCCGCCCGTACCCCGGGCGGCGCCCCCGTCATCCTCGAGGTACTGCCCTCACTGCTCACGCGCTGCGCGGCGGCAGGGCTGCGGCCGGTCACGCTGCGTGCGGCGTTCGCCGCGCACGCCGGCGCCGCGTGAGCAGCGGCGCGCGCGCCGCGCTGGTGCGCGCGGCGAGCGCGTACTACCGGCCCGCCGGGCAGTTCGCCTGGCGTTTCGCCGGCGGCAAGCTGCGGGCCGACCCCGTCTTCCCGGCGCTGCTCGAGGAGGGCTTGCTCGGCGAGAGCCGCACGCTTCTCGATCTTGGCTGCGGCCAGGGCCTGCTCGCCGCGTGGCTGCTCGCCGCCCGGACGTGCCACGCGCGCGAGGGGCAGTGGCCGGCGCACTGGCCGCCGCCGCCGCCGCTCGAGCGCTACACCGGTATCGAGATCCATCCGCAGGAAGTGCGCCGCGCGCGCGCCGCCTTCGCCCTCGACCCCGGGCTCGCCCTGCAGATCGTGCACGGCGACATCCGTGACGTAGACTACGGCGCACCCGATGCCATCGTGATCCTGGATGTCCTGCATTACCTCGACCGCGCCGCCCAGCAGCAGGTCCTGCAGCGCGTCCGCCGCGCGCTGGCGCCGCAGGGACGGCTGGTGATGCGCGTGGGCGACGCGTCGGCAGGATTCGGCTGCGCGCTGAGCCGCGCCGTCGACGGCACCGTGGCGCTGCTGCGGCGGCGGCGCTGGATCCGCCTGCAGTGCCGGCCGGTGCGGGAATGGGTTGAGCTCCTCGAGCGGCTTGGCTTTGCCGTGCGCAGGCGCCCGCTCAAGGGCCGTACGCCCTTCGTCAACGTGCTGCTCATCGCCCAGGCCCGATGACACCCCTCGCCCTGCGCGTCTTCACCGCCACGAGCTGCCTCGGGCGCGGCAACGCCGCCTCGCTGGCGAGCCTGCTCGCGCAGCGGGCGGGGCTGAAGCGTTGTGACTTCGAGACCGTGGAGCTGCCGATGTACATCGGCGAGGTGCCCGGCGTCGACGCGGTGCGCCTGCCCGCGGCGCTCGCGGAATTCGACTGCCGCAACAACCGCCTCGCATGGCTCGCGCTGCAGGAGGACGGCCTGCGCGAGGCGCTCGAGGCCGCCGCGGCCCGCCTTGGTCCACGCCTCGGGGTGTTTCTCGGCACGAGCACCGCGGGCATCCTCGAGACCGAGCTCGCCTACCGGGCGCGTGCCGCGGACGGCGCGCTGCCGGCCGAGTTCCGCTACCGCGGCGCGCACAACAGCTTCTCGGTCGCGGCGTTCCTGCGCGCCGCGCTTCAGCTCACCGGTCCCGCGGCGGTGATCTCCTCGGCCTGTTCCTCGAGCGCCAAGGTCTTTGCCTCGGCGCAGCGCGCCATCACCGCCGGACTCATCGACGCGGCGCTCGTGGGCGGAGTCGACTCCTTGTGCCTGACGACGCTCTATGGCTTTCACGCGCTCCAGCTCGTCGCCCCCGGCCCCTGCCGGCCCTTCGACGTCGCGCGCGACGGCATCTCGATCGGCGAGGCCGCGGCCTTCGCACTCCTCGAGCCGGCCGACGACTCGCTCGCGGCCGACGGCGTGCTGCTGCTCGGCACCGGAGAGTCGAGCGATGCGCACCACATGTCCGCGCCGCACCCCGAGGGCGCGGGCGCGCAGCTCGCCATGCGCCGCGCGCTGGAGGCGGCGCAGTGCGCTGCCGGCGAGATCGACTACCTGAACTTCCACGGCACGGGCACCCCGAGCAACGACAGCGCCGAGGCCCGCGCCGTGGCGGCCGTGCTCGGACCCGTCCCCGGCAGCTCCACCAAGGGCGCGACCGGGCACGCCCTCGGGGCGGCCGGCGCGCTCGAGGCGGTGATCTGTGCGCTCGCGTTGCGCGCGGGGCTGCGCCCCGCCGGCGTGAACACGCGCGCGCTCGACCCGCAGCTGCCGGTGACGTACCTCCTCGAGAACCGACCGGGCCGACTGCGGCGCGTGCTGAGCAACTCCTTCGGCTTCGGGGGCTCGAACTGCAGCCTCCTCTTCGGGCGCGCCGGATGAGCACCTCCCTGCAGGCCTTCGTCCAGGGCGTCGGCCTGCTAGGCCCGGGGCTCGCCGACTGGCCGAGCGCCGCGGCGGTGCTGCGCGGGGAGCGTGCCTGGACGCCCGCCCCGACGCGGATCCCCGCGCCCGAGTCTCTGCCTCCGGCGGAGCGGCGTCGTACCGGGACGATCGTCAAGCTGGCCCTGCGCGTCGGCCTCGAGGCATGCGCGCGCGCCGAGGTCGACCCGGCGCGGCTGCCTTCGGTGTTCACCTCCTCCGGCGGGGACGGCGAGAACTGCCACGAGATCTGCAGCGCGCTGGCCACGTCTGCGCGCGCCCTCTCGCCGACCCGCTTTCACAACTCGGTACACAACGCCGCGGCGGGCTACTGGGGCATCGCGACCGGCGCACGTGCCGCCGCGAATGCGCTGTGCGCCTATGACGCGAGTTTCGCGGCCGGCCTCCTCGAGGCGCTGGTCCAGCTGCACACCGAGCGGACCGCGGTGCTGCTCGTCGCCTACGACGCCGCCTACCCGCCCCCGCTGCGCGCGGCCCGTCCCATCCCCGACGCCTTCGGGGTCGCCCTCGTGCTCGCACCCGACCCGGGCCCTCATCCGCAGGCGCAGCTGCGGGCGAGCCTCGGCGCAGCGCCGCCGACGCCGCTCGAGGGGCCGCTGGAGGATCTGCGCAGCGCGATCCCGGCGGCACGGGCGCTGCCCCTCCTGGCCGCGCTGGGCGGCGCGGGGGATACGCGGGCGGTGCTCGAGTATCTGCCGCCTCTGCAGCTCGAGACCGAGGTGCGCCCATGGCGCTAGACCACGCCTGGATCGAGCAGCACATCCCCCACAAGGGCCGCATGTGTCTGCTCGATGAGGTGCTGTCCTGGGATGCGACCCGTATCCGCTGCCGCAGTGGGGGCCATCGCGCCGCCGACCACCCGCTGCGTGCCCACGGACGGCTCGGCGTTGCCTGCGGCATCGAGTACGCCGCGCAGGCCATGGCCGTGCACGGCGCCCTGATCGCCGCCAGCGCGCCGCTGTCGAGCACCATGTCGCGCAGCATCCGCGGCAGCCTCGGCGCGGTGGTCGGCTATCTCGGCAGCGTCCGCAACGTGATCCTGCACGTTGAGCGGCTCGATGACCTGGCCGAGCCGCTGGTGGCCCTCGCCGAGCGCATCACCGGCGACGGCCACACCATGCTCTACGAGTTCCGCGTCTCGAGCGGCGCGCGCCCGCTCCTGCAAGGACGCGCCAGCATCGTCATCCCCGAGGTCACCCCGCGGCGCAGCGCCGCCGTGCGCACGTGAGCACGCCGCGCTACGCCCTGGTCACCGGCGGCAGCGGCGGTATCGGCGCGGCGCTGTGCCGCCGCCTCGCGCGCGATGGCCTGCACGTCTACGTACACGCGCACCGCTCCGGCGCGCAGGCAGCGCAGCTCGTCGCGCAGATCGAGGCCGCCGGGGGGGCGGCGAGCGCGGTCGGCTTCGACGTCACCGAGGGCGCCGCCGCGCGCCAGGCGCTCGAGCCGCTGCTCGAGCGTGGGCCCATCCAAGTGCTGGTCAACAATGCCGGCCTGCACGATGACGCTGTACTGCCGGCAATGACCCCGGCGCAGTGGCAGCGCGTCATCGAGGTGAGCGTCCACGGCTTCTACCACGTGACCCAGCCCCTGCTGCTGCCGATGATCCGCACCCGCTGGGGACGCATCATCAACGTCTCCTCGGTCGCAGCGCTGATCGGCAACCGCGGCCAGGTCAACTACGCCGCGGCCAAGGGCGCGCTGAACGCGGCGACCAAGGCGCTGGCACTCGAGGTGGCGACGCGCGGCATCACGGTGAATGCGGTGGCGCCGGGGATCATCGCCACGCCCATGAGCGCCGGCCTCTTCGACGCCGCCACCATCGAGCGGCTCGTGCCGCTCAATCGCGCGGGCAGCGCCGAGGAGGTCGCGGCACTGGTGTCGTTCCTGGCCTCGGACGAGGCGGCCTACATCACCGGCCAGATCATCTCCGTGAGCGGCGGGATGGCCTAGGGGTTTTCTGGCAGACTGCGTCCGCTCGACGCGGAGAACGAACATGAGAACGCATCCCGCCGCGGGCCTGCGCTGGCGCGCCGCGCTCACCTGGCTGCTGCTGCTCGGCAGCGCCGCGGCCGAGCCGCTGCCCGAAGGCGGCGCCGCCGCCCAGGCCCTCGGCATGGAGCCGGCACGCGAGGCCGTGCGCACGCATCCCGGCTGGCACCCGCCGCGCCTCATCCTGGTCGATCCGGGGCTGCATGCCGATCTGCCCCGGCTGCGTGACGCGGTGCCCCAGGCAAAGCTGGTCGAGCTGCCCACGGCTACCAAACAGCAGCTCGCGGCCGCCGATGCCGTGCTCGGCAGCTGCGATCACGCACTGCTCGCGGCCGCGCCACACCTCCTGTGGGTCCAATGGCTCGCCGCCGGCGTGGAACGCTGCGTGCACGAGCCGCTGCTGCAGGAGCGCCACCTGCTGCTGACCAACATGCAGCGCACCGCGGCCCCGAGCATGGCCGAGCACGTGATGGCGCTGATGCTGGCCCTCGCCCGGCACCTGGATTATTTCTACCGCGCCCAGCAGCAGCAGCAGTGGGCCGCGGATAGCCCGCGCCTCGAGGATCTCGCGGGCAAGACGGTGCTCGTGGTCGGTCTCGGCGGCATCGGTACCGAGGTGGCGCGCCGGGCGCACGCGCTCGGCATGAAGGTGATCGCAACCCGCGCCAGCTCACGCGAGGGTCCGGAGTACGTGAGCTACGTGGGGCTGCCGGATGAGCTGCCGCGGCTGGTGGGCAGCGCCGACTTCATCGTCAACTGCGCGCCGCTCACGGCACAGACCACGGGCATCTTCAACGAGGCCCTGTTCGCCGCCATGAAGCCCGGGAGCTACTTCGTCAGCGTCGGTCGCGGCCGCAGCACCGTGACCGCGGACCTGATCGCGGCGCTACGCACCCAGCGCCTGGCCGGTGCGGCGCTCGACGTGGTCGACCCCGAGCCGTTGCCGCCGGACAACCCGCTGTGGCGGCTGCCGAACGTGATCATCACGCCCCACGTCTCGGCCGATACGAGCGTGACGGCCGAGCAGCGCGTGCTGCTGCTGCACGAGAATCTGCGCCGCTACGCCGCCGGCGAGCCGATGCTCGCGGTCGTCGATCTCGGCC
>JAFAPI010000155.1 GCA_019247195.1 Gammaproteobacteria bacterium | reverse complement strand
CCGGCGACGCTCACCTTGCGCGCCTCGCTCTGCGTCCCCAGCTCCCCGAGCACACCTTCGACGATGAAGGCGGAGGAGATGGCGAGCCCGCTATAATGCAGGAGCGAGCGCAGCTTGTGCTTGTCCACGGCAGTCTCGAGGGTCAGCAGGGCGCGCAGCTGCGCGTCCCGGTTCTGCTCCACGACGAACAGCAGCTGGTGCGCCCCCAGGAAGCGCTCGACGTCCTCGGTGAAGGGAAAGGAGCGCACCCGCAGGTAGTCGAGCGTCACGCCGCGCGCGCGCAGCACATCGAGCGCCTCGCGGATCGCGCCGTCGCAGCTGCCGAGCGACACCAGGCCGACCGGGCTGTCGGCGCGGGCGTCGATGACGGCGCGCGGCACCAGGCGCCTGGCGGTCGCCCACTTCTTGGTCAGCCGGTCGAGCACCAGCTGGTACTCCGCCGGGTCCTCGGTATAGGTGCCGAACTGGGTGTGTCCCGAGCCGCGGGTAAAGTAGGCCGCCTTGGGGTGCACGCCGGGCAGGGTGCGGGGGGTGATGCCATCGCCGTCCTTGTCGATGAAGCGGTAGAACTTCTCCAGCTTCAGCACCTCCTCGCGGCTGAGGATCTTGCCGCGGTCGGGGCGATAGCTGTCGTCCCAGCGCAGCGGCGGGCACATCCAGTCGTTCATGCCGATATCCAGATCCGACAGCACCAGCACCGGGGTTTGCAGCCGCTCGGCGAGGTCGAAGGCCTGCACCGCCATGTAGAAGCACTCCTCCGGGTTGGCCGGATAGAGACAGACGTGGCGCGTATCGCCGTGCGAGGCATAGGCGGCGGCCAGGATGTCGCCCTGCTGGGTGCGCGTCGGCATGCCGGTCGAGGGCCCGACGCGCTGGATATCGAAGATGACCGCCGGGACCTCGGCGTAGTACGCCAGGCCGAGGAACTCGTTCATGAGCGAGATGCCGGGACCTGAGGTGGCGGTGAAGGCCCGCGCGCCATTCCACATCGCGCCGATGACCATGCCGATCGCGGCCAGCTCGTCCTCGGCCTGGATGAAGGCGAAATTGCGCCGCCCGCTCGCCTTGTCGACGCGCGCGCGGTCGCAGAACATCTTGAACGCGTCCATCAGCGAGGTGGAGGGGGTGATCGGGTACCAGGCCGCCACGGTCGCCCCGGCGTACACGCAGCCGAGTGCAGCGGCAGTGTTGCCGTCGATCATCAGGTGGCCGTCCTGCGCCGGCAGCGCGCTGACGTGCAGCGGCAGCGGGCACTGGAAGTTGGCGCGCGCGTAGTCATAGCCGAGCTGGATGGCCTGCATGTTGCTTGCCACCAGCTGCGGCTTCTTGGCGTAAGTCTCGGCGAGCAGCTCGCGGATGCGCTCCAGGTCGAGATCGAGCAGCGCCGCCAGCACCCCGGCGTAGCAGATGTTCTTCATGAGGATGCGCGTGCGCACCCCGTTGAAGTTCTCGTTACAGAGCCGCGCCAGCGGTACGCCGAGCACGGTGATGTCCTCGCGCTTCAGCAGCGCCGGGCGTGGCCAGGTCGAGTCGTAGACCAGGTAGCCGCCCGGGGCGACCTCGCGCACGTCGCGCGCGTAGGTCTCGGCGTTCATCGCCACCATGATGTCCACCCGGCCCGAGCGCGCGACGTAGCCCTCGCGGGTGACGCGGATCTCGTACCAGGTGGGCAGCCCCTGGATGTTGGAGGGGAAGTAGTTCTTGCCCATCACCGGAATGCCGCTGCGGAAGATCGACTTCATCAGCAGCGTGTTGGCACTGGCCGAGCCGGTGCCGTTGACCGTGGCGATCTTGAGCGTGAAGTCGTTGACGCGCGGGGTGGCTGGCGACATGGCGGTAGGGCAGGACGGGCCGTGGAAGTTAGGCGATCTTCGGCTGCTGCGCGGCCAGGGCATCGGCCTCGTCGCCGGCATGCGGCCAGTGCAGCTCGGACTTCTGCATATCCCAGGCGGCGGTCGGACAGCGCTCGGCGCACAGCCCACAGTGCACGCACAGGTCCTCGTCCTTGACCATGACGCGCGCGGTCTGCGGCAGCGCCGCCGAGACGTACAGCGGCTGGGCCGGGTTGCGCGCCGGCGCCTTCAGCCGCGAGCGAACCTCCGCCTCGGTGCCGTTGTGGGTTATGGTCAGACAGTCCACCGGGCAGATGTCGATGCACGCATCGCACTCGATGCACAGCTTGGCGGTGAACACGGTCTGCACGTCGCAGTTGAGGCAGCGCTGCACTTCCTGCTCCACCTGACCGGCGGTGAAGCCGAGCTCGACCTCGATGTTGAGCTTCTTGAAGCGCTCCTTGAGGGAGACGTGCGGCATCAGTCGCCGTTCCACCGGGGTGTAATCGTTCGAGTAGCTCCACTCGTGCATGCCCATCTTGCGGCTCTGCAGGTTCATGCCCGGCGGCAGGCGCACCTGCACCGGCTCGCCCTGGCAGTGGCGGTGGATCGAGATGGCGGCCTGGTGGCCGTGCTCGACGGCCCAGATGATGTTCTTCGGTCCGAAAGCGGCGTCGCCACCGAAGAAGACCCCGGCGCGCGTCGACTGGAAGGTCGCCGGGTCGATGACCGGCACGTCCCAGCGATCGAACTGGATGCCGAGATCGCGCTCCACCCACGGGAAGGCGTTCTCCTGGCCGATGGCCAGGATGACGTCATCGGCGGGCAGGAACTCCTCGCCGGTAACGCGCTCCGCGGTGATGCGCCCGTTGGCGTCGAGCTCGTACTCCATCTGATCGAAGAGCATGCCGCTCAGCCGGCCGTTGGCGGTGACGAAGGCCTTGGGCGAGCGATTGACGACGATCTGCACGCTCTCCTCCTCGGCGTCCTCGAGCTCCCACACCGAGGCCTTGAAGAAGCCGCGCGGCTTGCGCGCCATCACCTTCACGTTCGTCGCGCCCAGGCGCAGGCTGGTGCGGCAGCAGTCCATCGCCGTGTTGCCGACGCCGATGATCAGTACGCGCTCACCGATGCGGCTCACGTGGCCGAACGCCACCGACTCGAGCCAGGCGATGCCGATGTGCACGTTGGCGCTGGCCGCGGCGCGGCCCGGCAGGTCGAGCTCCTTGCCCTTGGGCGCCCCCGAGCCCACGAACACCGCATCGAACCCCTGCGTGAGCAGCGCACGCATGCTCGGCACCGGGGAGTTCAGGCGCAGGTCGACCCCGAGCCCGGTGATCATCGCGATCTCCTCGTTGAGCACCGCCGCGGGCAGGCGGAAGGAGGGGATGTTGGTGCGCATCAGGCCGCCGGGCTCGCCGTACTGCTCGAAAATGCTGACCTGGTAGCCAAGCGGCAGCAGGTCGTTGGCCACCGTGAGCGAAGCGCAGCCGGCGCCGATGCAGGCGACGCGCTTGCCGTTTTTCACCTTCGGGACCTTCGGCAGCCGCGCGCTCACGTCCTCGCGGTGATCGGCCGCGACCCGCTTGAGGCGGCAGATCGCGACCGGTTTTTGCTCGATGCGCCCGCGCCGGCAGGCCGGCTCGCACGGCCGGTCGCACACACGCCCCAGGATCCCCGGGAAGACATTGGAGTGCCGGTTCACCATGTAGGCCTCGGTGAAGCGGCCTTGGGCGATCAGACGGATGTATTCAGGGACATCGGTGTGGGCCGGACAGGCCCACTGACAATCCACGACGCGATGGTAGTAATCAGGGTGCGAGGTATCGGTCGGTTCCATTCACTGCCCGGGGCCGACGTGGCGGCCCCTGGGCCCTCAACGGTAAAACGGGACGGTGAGTATAGAGGCGAGCGCGTTTTTTGCGCCTGCGCCGCGCGCGCCGCCCGGCGCTCCGGCCGGACCGAACCTGCATTGTGCAGCGCAGCAACCCCCACGTCCAGTAGCTGCCATACTTTTAAATAGGGTCAATAGGGTCATGAGCGAGCCCATCCCCACCGAGATCCGGCTGCGGCGCGCCGCGCGCGTACTCGAGGTGTCCTTCCAGGACGGCGCGCGTTACGCGCTTCCCTTCGAGTACCTGCGCGTGCATTCACCCTCCGCGGAGGTGAAGGGCCACGGTCCAGGTCAGGAAGTGCTCGTGCTCGGCAAGGAAGGGGTCGGCATCCGCGCGGTCGAGCCCGTCGGGCAGTACGCGGTCAAGCTGGTGTTCGATGACGGCCACGACACCGGGCTCTATACCTGGAAGTACCTGCGTGAGCTGGGCGTCGAGCAGGCCAGCAAGTGGGCCGAGTACCTGCGGCGCAAGGCGCAGGCGGCGCCGAAATGAAACGGGCCGGACATCGCTGTCCGGCCCGCTCGTCACAAGACCCCCTCAATCGGGCCCGATTCTGCGCGCCGCCTGTCCGAAAATGCAACAGGAACGGCGCGCGGAGGCCGACGCGGCCATTCGCTAGAATGCCCGCGCCTTCCTGAGCACCGAGCGCATGAGCCCCGATCCCCTCACCGATTTCGGCTTCGAGCGCGTCGCGCCGGCGGAGAAGACCCGTCGCGTGCGGGGCGTGTTCGACTCGGTAGCCGACCGCTACGACCTGATGAACGATCTCATGTCCGGTGGTGCGCACCGGCTGTGGAAGCGCTTCACGCTCTCGGTGGCGAACCTGCGCCGCGGGCAACGCGCCCTCGACGTGGCCGGCGGCAGCGGGGACCTGGCCGTGGGTCTGGCGCGTCAGGTCGGCGCGCAGGGGCTCGTGATCCTCTCCGACATCAACGCGGCCATGCTCGCGCGCGGCCGCGACCGGCTGATCGATGCGGGCCTGGTGCGCCAGGTGCGTTGCGTGCAGGCGGATGCCGCGGCGCTGCCGTTTCCGGATCACAGCTTCGACTGCGTCACCATCGGCTTCGGATTACGTAACGTCACCGACAAGCCCGCCGCGCTCGCCTGCATGCGACGCGTGCTGCGACCGGGGGGGCAGCTGTTGGTGCTGGAGTTCTCGCATCCGGTGTTGCCCGGGCTCGCGCCACTCTACGATGCGTACTCCTTCCACGTTCTGCCGCGGCTGGGCCGTGTCGTGACCGGCGATGCCGACAGCTACCGCTACCTGGCCGAATCGATCCGCATGCATCCGGACCAGGCGCAGCTGCTCGAGCTGATGCGCGCAGCCGGACTCGAGGACTGCCGCTACCACAACCTCAGCGGCGGCATCGTCGCCCTGCATCGCGGCTACAAGTACTGATGCTCGGCACGCTGGAAAACCTGCTCAACCGTGGCCTGCCACGCTCGATCCGTGCGCGCACCCTGTGCGCGGCGCTCGCCGGCCGCAGCTTCGCGCTCGAGGCCGAGGGGCTGGCACGCCTGCGCATCGCGAGCAATGGCGCGACCCTCACGCTTGCGCTGGGGGACGTACCGGCGGACGCGGCGTGCCGCGGCGGGCCCTTCACGCTCCTGGCCCTGCTCGGACCGGCACGCGAGGCCACCCTGCGCAGCGGTGCGGTCACCGTGAGTGGCGATGCGCAGCTCGCGGAGCAATTCGCGGAGCTCCTGGCGCTGCTGCGCCCGGATCCCGAGGAGGAGCTGTCGCTCCTCACCGGCGACGTCGCCGCGCACCGCCTCGGCGGGCTGGCCCGCGCCGGCGTGGATTTCACACGCCGCGCCGCGTCCACCGGGCTGCGCAATCTCGCCGAGTACCTGGCGCATGAGCGGCGCGACCTCGTGCCGCGCACCGAGGCGGAGTCGTTCCTGCGCGGCGTGGACACGTTGCGCGAGGACCTCGACCGGCTGCAGGCGCGGCTGGCGCTCCTCGAAGCTCGGCGCGGGCCGCGCTCCGCGCCCGCTCCGTGAAGCTGCGCGTCCTGCTGCGGCTGCTGGAGATCCAGCGCGTGCTGCTGCGGCACGGCCTGGACGGCTACGTGCGCGCGACCCACCTGTACCGGCCGCTGCGCTTCGTATTCTTCCTCTCCCCGGGCATCTGGTTCGCCCGGCGTCGCCCCGGCAGCCGCGCCGTGCGCCTGCGCGAGGCGCTCGAGGAGCTCGGTCCGATATTCGTGAAGTTCGGGCAGGCGGTATCGACGCGCCGCGACCTGCTCCCGCCGGACATCGCCGACGAGCTCGCCAGGCTGCAGGACCGGGTGCCGCCCTTCCCCGGCGAGGTGGCGCGCGCGCTCATCGAGGCGGCCTACGGCGCACCGGTGAGCGCGGTGTTCGGCGCCTTCGACGCGACGCCGCTCGCCGCCGCCTCCATCGCGCAGGTCCACGCAGCGCGCCTGCTGAGCGGCCAGGAGGTGGTGGTCAAGGTGCTGCGGCCGGGGATGCGCGCGGTTATCGCCCGCGACCTCGAGGTGCTGCACGCGCTGGCGCAGCTGGCCGAGCGCTACTGGAGCGAGGGCCCCCGGCTGCGCCCGCGCGAGATCGTCGCCGAGTACGAGAAGACCGTACTCGATGAGCTCGATCTGATGCGCGAGGCGGCCAACGCCTCGCAGCTCAAGCGCAATTTCGCCGGCACCGGACTGCTGTACGTGCCGGAGGTGTACTGGGACTACTGTCGCAACGAGGTCATGGTGATGGAGCGCATCCACGGCGTGCCCATCAGCGATCTCGCCACCCTGCGCGCCGCCGGCACCAACATCCCGCGCCTGGCGGAGAACGGCGTGCGCATCTTCTTCACCCAGGTGTTCCGCCACAACTTTTTCCACGCCGACATGCACCCCGGCAACATCTTCGTGCTCATCGAGGACCCGCAGCAGCCGCGCTACGCGGCGGTGGACTTCGGCATCGTCGGCACCCTCGACCCGCGCGACCAGCACTACCTGGCCGAGAACTTCCTCGCCGTCTTCGACCGCGACTACCGCCGCGTGGCGCAGCTGCACCTCGAGTCGGGCTGGGTGCCCGCGGCCACGCGTCTGGATGAGATGGAGTCCGCGGTACGCACCGTCTGCGAGCCGATCTTCGACCGGCCGCTCAAGGACATCTCCTTCGGCCGCATCCTGCTGCGGCTCTTCGAGATCTCCCGCCGCTTCAACATGCAGGTGCAGCCGCAGCTCATCCTTCTGCAGAAGACGCTGCTCAACGTGGAGGGGCTGGGGCGCCAGCTCTACCCCGAGCTGGATATCTGGAGCACCGCCAGCCCCATCCTGCGCGAGTGGATGCACGAGCGCACCAGCGTGCGCACGCTGCTCGCCACGCTGCGGCGCAACGCGCCGGCGTTGCTCGCCGCCGCCGAGCGTCTGCCGCTGCGTTTGGAGCGCAGCCTGCGTACCCCGCCCGGGACGGAGACGGCGGCGCTCGCCACCGTCGAACTCGCCGCACTGCGCCGCGAGCTGCGGCGCGGAGCCTGGCGGCGCGAGCTCGGCTCACTCGGCGCGGTGTTGCTGCTGCTGGCCGGACTGTGGGTGCTCGCGCACCGCCAGCCGCTCTGGCCGGCGTGGCTCGGGCTCAGCGCCGCGCTCGCCCTGCTGCTCGCCGGCCTGCGGCGCTGACGGTGCCGCGCTCGCTCACCGAGGGCTCGATCCCGCGCGGGCTCGTGCGCTTCTCGCTGCCGATCCTCTATGCCAACATCCTGCAGTCGCTGAACGGCTCGGTGAACTCGGTGTGGGTCGGGCGCTACCTGGGTGAGGCGGCCCTCACCGCCACCTCCAATGCCAACACCGTCATGTTCCTGCTCATCGGCGCGGCCTTTGGCATCGCGCTCGCCGCCACCATCCTCATCGGGCAGTGCATCGGCGCCAACAACCTGGCGGAGACCAAGCGGGTGGTCGGCACCAGTGCCAGCTTCTTCGCCGGCATCTCCGTCGTGATGGCGGTCGCGGGACTCATCCTGTGCCGCCCGCTGCTGGTGGCCATGAGCACGCCGCCCGCCTCGCTGGAGCTGGCCGTGGCCTACATGCGCGTGATCTTCCTGGCGCTGCCGTGGCTGTACCTGTACGCCTTCGTCATGGCGGTGCTGCGCGGCGCGGGCGACTCGAAGACGCCCTTCTACTTCATGCTGCTGTCGGTGGCGATCGACATCGCGCTCAATCCGCTGCTCATCTTCGGGCTCGGGCCGCTGCCGCGCCTGGGCATCGCCGGCTCCGCGCTCGCGACCTTCATCGCCCAGGCCGTGAGCCTGATCGCGCTGGTGCGCCACCTCTACCGGCGTCGCCACGTGCTGGTGCTGCATCGCGGTGAACTCGCCCTGCTCAGACCCGACTGGACCTTGGTGGCGACCCTGGTGCGCAAGGGGATCCCGATGAGCGCACAGATGCTGGTGCTGTCCTTGAGCGCGGTGCTGATGCTCACCCTGGTCAATCGCTTCGGCGTCGATACGACGGCGGCGTTCGGCGCCGCGCTGCAGCTGTGGAATTACATCCAGATGCCGGCGTTCGCGGTCGGCATGGGCGTCTCGGCGATGGCGGCGCAGAATGTCGGAGCGGGCCTGTGGGAGCGCGTCACGCGCATCGCACGCTACGGGGTGCTCTACAGCGTGCTGCTCACCGGCACGGCCGGGTTTGCGCTGGAGCTGTTCGACCGCCCGTTATATGGGCTGTTCCTGCCGCCGCGCTCGGTCGCGCTGGAGATCGCAGCCCACCTGAACCGCATCGTCACCCCTTCCTGGCTCTTCTTCGGTGTCTCCGTGGCGCTCTTCGGGGTGGTGCGCGCCACTGGAGCGGTGATGGCTCCGCTCGTGGTGCTGGCGATCGCGATGCTCGGGGTGCGCTTCCCGCTGGCCGAGCTGCTCCTGCCGCACCTGAGTGCCGACGCCATCTGGTGGAGCTTCCCGGTCTCCTCGGTGCTCTCGGCGGTGCTCGCCTTCCTCTACTACCGCTACGGACGCTGGCGGCAGGCACGGCTGCAGCCCGCGCTCGGCTGAAAAAGGCGTACCCCCTTCCGGGCGGCTGGGCACAATGGAGGGCCGCCAGCGGAGTTCCTCCATGCAGATGCGCAAGCTCGGTCCGCACGGACCGCAAGTGTCCGCCCTCGGCCTCGGCTGCATGGGCATGAGCGAGTTCTACGGGCCGCACGAGGATGCGCAGTCGCTCGCCACCCTCGCCCGCGCGCTCGAGCTTGGCGTGACCTTCTTCGACACGGCCGATGCCTACGGGCCGCACACGAACGAGGAACTCATCGGGCGCGCCCTGCGTGGCCAGCGCGCGCGGGCGTTCATCGCCACGAAGTTCGGCTTCGTGCGCGACCCTGCGCACCCCCAGCCGCGCGTCATCGATGCCCGCCCGCAGCGGGTGCGCGAGGCGTGCGAGGCGAGCCTGCGGCGTCTCAACATCGAGACCATCGACCTTTACTATCTGCACCGGGTCGACCCCGAGGTGCCGGTCGAGGAGACGGTGGGGGCGATGGCGCAGCTGGTGAGCGCCGGCAAGGTGCGCCACCTCGGCCTGTCCGAGGTCGCCCCGCGCACCCTCGAGCGCGCCCAGCGCGTGCACGCCATCACCGCCTTGCAGAGCGAGTACTCGCTCTGGACGCGGGATCCGGAGGACGGGGTGCTCGAGACCTGCGAGCGCCTCGGCGTCGGGTTCGTGCCGTACAGTCCGCTCGGCCGCGGCTTCCTCACCGGCGCGATCCGCTCGCCGGAGGATTTCGCCCCCGACGACTACCGCCGCGAGAACCCGCGCTTCCAGGGCGCGAACTTTGCGCGCAACCTCGAGCTCGTCGAGCTGGTGCGCTCGCTCGCGCAGCAGAAGGGCTGCACGCCAGCGCAGCTCGCCCTCGCCTGGGTGCTCTCGCGCGGCGCGCACGTGGTGCCGATCCCCGGCACGCGCCGCGTGCGCAATCTCGAGGAGAACCTGGGGGCGCTCGAGGTCCAGCTGGACGGGGCGGATCTGGCGCGCATCGAGGCCGTGCTGCCGGCTGGTCGCGCCGCCGGGGCGCGCTACGCCGAGAACATGCTGCGCCTGGTGCGCGGCTAAAGCCGCAGGCGAGCTGACGGAGCCCGGCGCGCGATGTCCCGGCATGCGAGGTCCGCGTGAAGTTCCTGCCGCTCATCTGGGCCGGGCTGTGGCGCAAGCGGGGGCGGACCATCCTGAACTTTCTGCAGGTGACGGTGGCGTTTGCCCTCTTCGCAGTCCTGCAGGGCGTCAAGACCGGGGCCGAAAACGCGGTCGCCGCCGCACGGGGCGACCTGCTGGTCGTGCATGACGCGCAGGGCTTTCACCCCCTGCCCCTCGGTCTGCTCGCCGCGATCAAGGCGGTGCCGGGCGTGCAGCGTGCCATTCCCGTGGAGATCTTCGGCGCCACGTATCAGAAGCCCACCCAGCCGTTGGCGGTGGTGGCGGTGACGCCCGAGGCGGGCTGGGAGCGGGCGTTTACCTTCACGGTCAGCCCGCAACAGCTCGCGGCCTTCGCGCGGACGCGCACTGCCGCCCTGATGAGCGTGGAGATCGCCAAGAGGTACGGCTGGCACGTGGGCGATCACGTGCCCCTGCTGACGAGCACGCCGCAGATGAACGGCTCCACCACCTGGACCTTCGACATCGTCGGTACCTATACCGACACCGATCTCGGTGGCAACCGCATACAGATCCTGGTCAGCTATCCCTACGTCGACGAGGCGCGCTTCGGCGGGAAGGGCACCACGCACCATTTCAACGTCGCGGTGGCCGATGCCCGGCAGGCGGTCGCCGTGGCCGAGCGGATCGACCGGCGCTTCGCCAACTCCGCGCACGAGACCCAGACCGAGTCACTGCGGGAGATGGCGCAGGCGCAGCTGCAGTCGATCGGCGATCTCAATTTCCTCATCCGTGCCATCGTCAGCGCGGTCTTGGTGGCGCTGCTCTTCGCCACCGCGACCTCGATGATCCAGTCGGTGCGGGAGCGGCTGCCCGAGATTGCCGTGCTGAAGACGGTCGGCTTCACCGACTGGGTCGTCTTCCTGCTCATCCTCGGCGAAGGGCTCGTGGTGTTCGTCTCGGCGGCGGCCGCCGGCATCCTCCTGGCCTCGGCGGCGTTCCCGTTCGCGGCCGAGTTCGTACGCGGGATCTCGATGCCCGCGAGCATGATCGTCATCGGCGTCGCCTCCGCCGCCCTGGCCGGACTGCTGAGCGCGGCGATCCCGGCGCTGCTGTCGGCCCGGCTGCGCGTCGCCGCCGGTCTCGCGGGGCGCTAGGGCGGTGCGCTTCCTGCGCCAGTTCCTGCAGCTGCTGCTGATGAACCTGGCGGGGTTCAGGCAGCGGCTCGGTCCGGTGCTGACGATCCTGATCGGGGTGACCTGCGCGGTCGGCGCCCTCGTCTCCATGCTGGCCATGGGCAGCGGGGTACGCCGGCAGGCCCTGGGGGATGCCCGCCCGGACCGCGTCGTGTTCACCAGTCTCGAGGGCCAGGGCTCCCAGGGCAGCATCCCGCGCGAGGAGGCCGCCGCGGTGCGGAGTCTCCCCGGCATACGCCGCGGGCTGCAGGGCCAGCCCATCGTGGTATCGCAGGTCATCCTGCCGCTGCAGGCCCGCCGGCGCGGCACGGGCAAGCGGACCTTCTACCTGCTGCTCGGGGTGAGTCCCGGCCTCACGGAGCTGGTGCCCGAGCTGCACCTCACCGACGGCCGCATGTTCCGCCCCGGCCTGCACGAGCTCATCGCCAGCAATGCCTGTGTGCGCCAGTTCAGCGATTTTGGGCTCGGCGACAAGCGCGACATCCACGGCAACGACTGGACCGTCGTCGGGCACTTCGACTCGGGACAATCGCAGAACTGCGTCGTGCATACCGATGATGAGACCCTCATGGCGGTATTCGGGCGCAATACCTACTCGCAGGTCACCGCCCTGCTCCACTCCCCGGCCGACTTCGCCGCCCTACGGGCCGCGTTGCAGGCCGACCCCGCGCTGCACCTCGAGGTGCGCCTGGAGGCGGAGGTCATTGCCGCGGAATTCAAGGAGTTCACCGGGCTGCTGAATTTCATCAGCTACTTCATCGGCACCATCATGGCGCTCGGCGCGATTCTCGGCGCGGTCAATTCCCTCTACTCGATCGTTGATTCGCGTCGCCGCGAGTCGGCGACGCTGCGGGCCATCGGTTTCGGCCCGGCCCCCATCAGCGCGGCGGTGCTCTGCGAATCGATCCTGTTTGCCCTGCCCGGAGCCGTGCTGGGCGGCATTCTGGCGTGGCTATTCTTCGATGGGATGTCGACCAGCCCCTTGGGTTTCACGTTTCAGCTGAGCGTGACGCCGCGCCTGGCGGAGATCGGGATCGCCTGGTCGCTGGCGATCGGCTTGCTTGGCGGCCTGCTGCCGGCGCTGCGCGCCGCGCGCATGCCGGTAAGCGCGGCACTGCGCGAAGTCTGACGGCGGCGCTGCGCCCGCTTCGGCCCCTCGTCGTTCTGCGCCGCGGCTCATCGCGCTCCGTGATCCGAACAGTGCGTGCCGGCGCTGCGAGGCCTGCGCGGACCCTGAGCTTTCCCGTCAGGCTCGGGCAGCTGATTTCGTACCTGAGATGATGAGCTCTAGGCGTTCCACGGCCTCATGCCCGAAACGCCGGCTGAGGGTGCGCAGCAGGTCCAGGGTAACCGCGGGGGCGGCCGGGGGGTGCGCGATAAAGCCGTGGTCGGAGCCGCAAGTACGGCTCGTGCAGCGGCCAGAAGATCGCTCACCCGTCAGTCGATTTCGGCTCGATCCACAGTGCCCGAGCCCGCCCGCACACGACTCCCTGCCCATCCAGCAGCGCCGTGCCGGCCTCGTGCTTACGACCCTCGGCGCCGAGCTTCCAGCCGATCACCGTGCAGGCATCGCCGACGTGGACCGGCCGGTCGATGTGCGCGGTGAACTCGGCGAGCAGCATCATGCGGTCCTCCTCGACGACCGCGTAATACCCGGGACAATCGAGCGCGGCGGCCATGAACTCCGGCCGCACCTTGCCATCTCCCCGGTCGAGTGAGGCGTCCGGCACCCACGGTGCCGCCACCAGCGCGAGCTCGGGGATGGCGCCGGCGAAGATGCGCAGCCCGTCGCCGCGGGCGCGCTGCGTGCCGCAGACGAAGCACCCGGGAAAGCGATGGAAGCGGAAGCCCGCGTAGCGCCGGGAGGCCTCGACCGCCTCGAGATAGCGCGGTGCCCGTGGCACCGCCAGGCTGAGCTCCGCCGGCGTGGCGCGCCCGACCGGCACCTCGCCGTAGAGGATCTGCAGCTGTCCCTGCGGCAGCTCGCGCACCTCGAACGGGGCGTCCAGGGGCGGTGGCTTCAGCAGCCGGACGGTGAGGGTGCGCGCGGCGAGGCTCGCGACCGTGCCGGCGAAATAGCCCCCGTTGGCCGAGTCCGGCGGGCCACGAAAACGGGTCGCGATGAGCAGCGTCGGCATGAGAACCCTGCGGAAACCTTAGCGCGCTGCACCCCGGGCGGCCAGCGGCCCCCGCAGGGCGCGCAGCCAGCGCGTCGCGTCCTCCTCGCGCTCGAGCACCTCCACCAGCGCCGAGCCGACCACCACCCCGTCCACGTGGCCTTTCAGCTTTGCGACGTGCTCGCGGCTGCGGATGCCGAACCCGGCGCAGACCGGCAGCGGCGAGCGGGCGCGCACCGCATCCAGGTAGCGGAGCGTCTCGGGCGGGACGCTCACCTGCCGCCCGGTGGTGCCGGTCATGGTGACGGCGTAGAGGAATCCCTCGCTGCTTTCGCACAGCTGGCCCAGCCGCTCCGGCTCGGTGACCGGAGTCACCATCTGCACCAGCGCGAGCCCCTCGCCGCGCAGCGCCGCCCGCAGCTCGCTGCTCTCATCGAGCGGCAGGTCCGGCACGATGAACCCGCTCACCCCCGCGCGCGCCGCGCGGGCGGCCAGCGGCAGCGGGCCGAAGGCGAGCAGCGGGTTGAGGTAGCTCATCAGCAGCACCGGCACCGGCAGGGGCTGCAGCTGCTCGAGCTCATCGAGGATCCAGCGCAGCGTCACGCCCTGCGCCAGCGCCGCAAAGCTCGCGCGCTGGATGGTGACGCCGTCCGCCATCGGATCAGTGAACGGTACGCCCACTTCGATCACGTCGGCGGCGGCGGCGATCGCGCGCACATGCGCGCCGAAGCGGGCGCGCTCGGGAAAGCCCGCCGTGAGATAGGCGATGAGGGCGGGCTCCCCCCCGGCCCCCGCGCGGCGCAGCGCCGCGGTAATGCGCGCGGGGCCGGTCACGGCTGCCCCTCGGCGAGCAGCGTGCGCTGCAGGGTAGGCATGTCCTTGTCGCCGCGCCCCGAGAGACACACCAGGATCGTGTCTCCCGGGTGCTGCTGCGCCCAGCGCATCGCGCCCGCGAGCGCGTGCGCGCTCTCGATCGCCGGCAGGATGCCCTCGCACTCGCACAGCGCCCGCACCGCCGCGAGCGCGTCGGCGTCGCTCGAGGTGCCGTACTGGACACGCCCGGCGGCGGCCAGCAGTGCGTGCTCGGGACCGACCCCCGGGTAGTCCAGGCCGGCGGACACCGAGTGAGTCTCCTGCACCTGGCCTTCCGCATCCTGCAGCAGGAGCGAGTACGTGCCGTGCAGCACCCCGGGGGTGCCGAAGGCAAGCGTCGCGGCGTTCTCGCCCAGCGCCGGACCGCGGCCGCCGGCCTCGACCCCCAGGATCTCGACCGCGCGGTCGGCGATGAAGGCATGGAAGGCGCCGATCGCGTTCGAGCCGCCGCCGACGCAGGCGATCAGCGCCCGCGGCAGCCGTCCGGTGGCGGCGAGTATCTGCGCGCGGGCTTCCCGACCGATCACCGCCTGCAGCTCGCGCACCAGATAGGGGTAGGGGTGTGGGCCCACGACCGAGCCGAGCAGGTAGTAGGTTTCGAGAGGGTCGCTCACCCAGTCCCGCAGCGCCTCATCGATCGCCGCGCGCAGCGTGCGGTCTCCGCTCGTCACCGGCACCACTTCCGCGCCGAGCAGCCGCATGCGCCCGACGTTGGGCGCCTGGCGCTCCATGTCCAGCGACCCCATGTACACCGTGCACGGCAGGCCGAGACGCGCACACGCGGCCGCGCTCGCCACGCCGTGCTGGCCCGCGCCGGTCTCGGCGACGATGCGCCGCGCGCCGAGTCGCCGCGCGAGCAGCGCCTGCCCGAGCGCATTGTTGATCTTGTGCGCACCGGTATGGGCGAGGTCCTCGCGCTTCAGCCACACCTCGGCCCCCCAGCGGGCCGACAGCCGGGCCGCATGGGTGAGCGCGGTCGGTCGGCCGGCCCAGCTCGCCAGCTGCGCGTCGAGCTCGGCACGGAACTCGGCGGCGTGCAGGTGCGTGCGTACGCCGCGCTCCAGGCGCTCGAGCGCGGGAATCAGGGTCTCGGGCACGTAGCGGCCGCCGAACGGGCCGAATCGTCCGCGCGCGTCGGGATACTCGCCGGCGATCAGGGCGGCGAGCAGCTGCTCGGGCGAGGCGGATGCGGCACTGACACTCATGACAGGTTCCCCGGGGCGCTCGCGCCCCGCACGGTAGCGACAAAACGGGCAATGAGCGCCGGGCTCTTGCGGCCCGGCTCGTCCTCGACGCCGCTCGAGACGTCGACGCCGAACGGAGCGACGGCGCGGAGGGCCTCGCGGACATTGGCGCAGTTGAGCCCGCCGGCGAGAACCAGCTCGGTGCGGCGCGCGAGCTCGCGCGCCGCCGCCCAGTCGCTGAGCTCGCCGCGCCCGCTCGCCGCGCCCTCGAACAGCAGCCGCGCGGGCAGCGCCCCGCCGCGGGACGCGCGCCAGACCGGCAGCCGGCCGAGGCTGGCCGGCAGGGTAAGACCGGCAAAGTCGTCGGCATCGGTCTGCAGCACCTCGGGCGCGAAGTCCGCGAGGATGGCATCGACGAGCTGCTGCGGCGGGTGGCGCGCGACGGCGACGCGCCGGGCACGCCCGCCGATCGGCGCGGCGAGCCGCGCCGCCTGGAGCGGCGTCACGCGCCGGGGCGAGTCCGTGAACACGAAGCCGAGCGCATCGGCGCCGCTCTCGAGCGCCGCCGCCACCGCCTCCGCCGAGCTGAGGCCGCAGATCTTGATCCACATCAGCGCGCCCCCCGCCCCGCCGCGATGAGCGCGGCGGTCAGCTCGCGCGGCTCGGGCCCACGCATCAGCGCGCTACCCACCAGCGCCGCCTCATAGCCCGCCGCGGCGAGCGCCGCGGCGTCCGCGGCCTGCTCGAGGCCGCTCTCGGCGACCCGCGGCACGCCACGCGGCAACTGCGCCAGCCCCTCGAGCAGGCGTTGCGGCACGACCTGCAGCGAGTCGAGGTCGCGGCAGTTGAGGCCCGCGAGCAGCACCTGCTGATGCGCGTGACCTTCCACCAGCCGCCGTGCCAGGGCCGCGTCGGCCGCATCGAAGGCCTCGAGCAGCGCGAACAGCCCGAGCTCGCGCGCGCAGGCGAGCAGGGTCTGCGTGAGCGCCGGCGGCAGCATCCGCAGGATGAGCAGCACGCCGCCGGCCCCGGCCGCGCGCGCCTCGTACACCTGGTACGGATCGACGATGAAATCCTTGCGCAGCGCCGGGACTCCCAGCGGTTGCAGCGCCGCGGCCGCGGCCGTGAGATCCGCGAGGGTGCCGGCGAAGCGCGTGGGCTCGGTGAGCACCGAGACCGCGCAGGCGCCGCCGGCAGCGTAGTCGCGCACCCGCTGCGCGAGATCATCCTCCGCCGCGCGCAGCACGCCCGCCGCGGGCGAGCGACGCTTCACCTCGGCGATGAGGTCGAAGCCGCTCAGCCGCAAGGGCGGGGCCGGCGCCAGCGTGGTCGCGCGGCGCGCGAGGTCCCGCAGCGGGACCGCCTGCCGCGAGGTCTCCAGCCGAGCACGGCTCGCCGCGGCCATCTCGTCCAGGAAGCCGCTCACGGCGCGTCGCCCAGCCGCGCGAGCCGATCGAGCAATGCGGCGGCCGCGCCCTCGTCGATGGCCCGCGCGGCGCGCGCGACGCCCGCGGCCGGCGTGTCGGCTTCGCCGGCCACCTCCAGCGCCAGCGCCGCCCCGAGCAGCAGGCAGTCACGATGCGCATCGCGACGCTCGCCGCGCAGCACCGCGCGCAGGGCGTGTGCGTTGTGGGCAGCATCGCCGCCGGCAAGATCGTGCGCGCGACAGCGCTCGAGCCCGTAGTCCTCGGGTGTGCGGGTGCTCTCGCGTACCCTCCCGGGCACGACGTCGAAGAGCGTGAAGGGTCCGATCGGGGTCGGTTCGTCCCAGCCGAGCGCGCCATGGACCACGAAGGTGCGCTCGATGGGCAGACCGGCGAAGGTGTCCGCCATCAGCCGCGCCACCTCGGCGCTGTAGGCACCGACCAGGTGCAGGGGCGGTTGCGCGGGATTGACGAGCGGGCCGAGGATGTTGAAGACGGTGCGCACCCCGAGTGCGGCGCGGATCGGTGCGATCGCCGCAGTGGCGGCGTGGTAGTGCGGCGCGAAGAGATAGGTGAAGCCCGTGGCCTGCAGGCAGCGCGCGGCGGCCCCCGCATCGAGCGGAATGGGCAGCCCGAGCGCGGCCAGCACGTCGGCACTGCCGCAGCGGCTCGACACCGAGCGGTTGCCGTGCTTGATGACCGGCACGCCGCAGGCGGCCGTCAGCAGCGCGGTGCCGGTGGAGATGTTGAGGCTGCCGGAGGCATCGCCGCCGGTGCCGACGATGTCGATGGCGCGCAGTCCGGGCGGGGTGGCGGGCCGCTGCGCGAGACGGCGCATCGCGCGCGCCAGTCCGCGCACCTCCGCCGCCACCGCGCCCTTGCTGCCCAGGGCCGCGAGCAGCGCGCCGCCGAGCGCCGGCGGCAGGGCACGGTCACTGAGGTGCCCGAGGAGCGACTCCGCCTGCGCCTCGCTCAGGTCTCGGCGCTCGAGCAGCTGCTCGAGCAGCACCCGCACCTCACTCACGCGCGGCCTCCGCGGTGACGCCCAGGAAGTTCGCCAGCAGGCGCGGACCGGTGGGCGTCAGGATGCTCTCCGGGTGGAACTGCACGCCCTCCACCGCCAGTGAGCGGTGACGCACCCCCATGACCTCCCCCTCGGCGGTACGGGCGCTGACTTCGAGCGCGGCCGGGATGCGCTCGGGGGCGGCCAGCAGCGAGTGATAGCGCCCGACCTCGCACGGCTGCGGCAACCCGGCGAAGAGCGTGCGGCCGTCGTGATGCACCGGCGAGGTCTTGCCGTGCATGAGACGCGCGGCGCGCACCACCTCGCCGCCGAACACTTCCACGATCGCCTGGTGGCCGAGGCATACCCCGAGCACCGGCACCTGCCCGGCGAAGGCACGGATCATCTCCATCGAGACCCCGGCCTGGCGCGGCGTGCCGGGACCGGGCGAGATGCAGAGGTGCGTCGGCGCGAGCGCGCGCGCCGCCTCGGGCGTCAGGGCGTCGTTGCGGTAGACGCTCACCTGCGCGCCCAGCACCAGGAAGGCCTGCACCAGGTTGTAGGTGAAGGAGTCGTAGTTGTCGATGAGCAGCAGCCGCGCGCTCACAGGCCCTCCCCGGCCAGCTCGAGCGCGCGCGCCATGGCCCCGCCCTTGGCGAGCACCTCCTGGTACTCGCTCTCCGGGCGGCTGTCGGCGACGATGCCGGCACCGGCCTGGTAGGAGTACTCGTCGCCGCGGAATACCAGCGTGCGGATGGTGATCGCGTGGTCCATGTCGCCGCGCGCGCCGAAGTAGCCGACCGTGCCGCCATAGAGTCCGCGGCTCACCGGCTCGAGCTCGTCGATGATCTGCATGGCGCGCACCTTGGGGGCGCCGACCAGCGTACCGGCCGGGAAGGTCGCGGCGAACAGGTCGAAGGCGTCGCACTGCGGTGCGAGCTCACCGCGTACGCCGCTGACGATGTGCATCACGTGGCTGTAGCGCTCGATGGCGCGGTAGGGATCCACCCGTACGCTGCCGGCACGCGCCACCCGCCCGAGGTCGTTGCGCGCCAGATCGACCAGCATCACGTGCTCGGCGTTCTCCTTCGGGTCGGCGAGCAGCTCGCGCTCGTGCGCGGCATCGCGCGCGGGATCGGCGCCGCGCGGCCGGGTGCCGGCGATCGGCCGCAGCTGTGCGTGGCGGCCGCTCAGCTTCACCAGCGCCTCGGGCGAGGAGCCGACCACCGCGACCTCGCCCAGGGCGCAGTAGTACATGTAGGGCGAAGGGTTGATGAGCCGCAGGGCGCGATAGGCCTGGAAGGGCTCGAGCTCGTGCCGTCCGCCGAAGCGGCTGGCGAGCACCAGCTGGTAGACGTCGCCGGCGGCGATGTGCTCCTGGGTGCGGCGCACACCCTCGAGGTAGGCCTCGCGCGCGAAGGCGCTCAGCGGCGGGGAGTAGCGCCCGCGGCGCGCGCCGTTCGGCAGCGCGCCATGCAGGGCCCGCACCACCTCGCGCCGCAGCGCTGCCCGCTCCGCCTCGCTGCCGGCGTGCAGCAGGGCGATACCGCGCGTCAGATGGTCAAACACCAGCACCGAACGCGGCGCCGCGTAATGCAGCGCCGGCACATCGGCGCGCAGACGCGCCGGCAGGTGCTCGAAGTAGCGCACCACGTCGTAGGCGGCGTAGCCGACGAGGCCGCCGGCGAGGGGCACGCCCGCCTCGGGCTGCGGCTGGGGCGCCCGGGCGAGCGCGCTGCGCAGGGCCGCGAGCAGCTCGGGCGCGCTGCGCGGCAGCGGCCGCCGCTCCTCGCCCACCACGAGGCCGCCGGCATCGAGCCGCACCTGCAGCGTCTCGCCGAAGCCGACGAAGGAGTAGCGGCCGAGCCGCTCACCGCCCTCCACGCTCTCGAGCAGGAAGCACGGGTCGAAGGCGCGCAGCTTCATGAACGCCGACACCGGAGTGTCGAGATCGCCGGCGATGTCGAAACGGGCCTGCAAGGGCCTATCCTCCAGCAGACAACAAAAAACCCATCCCGGGGTTGATCCGGAGATGGGTTCTGGTGAAGTCCGAACTAAATGCGCGCGAAGCTGACCGTGCCCACTCCGTTTACGTGGGGCGCCACCACCAAAGACGCGTCGGGCGGGCGAACGGCATGGTTCGAGTATCGCCGTGGCGCCGCCGGGCCGTCAAGGAAACCGGGTCGCCGCCCGCCCCGGGCGGCGGGATGGTTCCCGGCGCGCCGACACGCGCCGCCCACCGCGCAGGCCCCGGTGTGCTTTTCCGGTAAGATCGCGCGGCGCGACCCGCCCGGTCGCCGCAGGTGGGCACGTTGGAATTCAAGGCGCTGCTGGAGAGCTGGACGCAGAGCGCGGCGGCGCCGCGCACCGCGCGCCGCTACGCGGTGCGCCTGCCGATCGATGACGCGGCGCGCCTGCTCGCCCTCGCCGAGCTGTTCCCCGGGCGCAGCACCGAGCAGCTGATCAGCGAGCTGCTCGGCGCGGCACTGCAGCAACTCGCCGCGGCGATGCCGTACGTGCCCGGCAGCCGCGTCATCTCCACCGACGAGCACGGTGACCCGGTGTACGAGGATGCGGGCCTCACGCCGCGCTTCATGACCCTGGCGCGCGAGCAGCGGCGTCGCCTGCAGCGCGGACGCAGCCCGCGGCGGCGTCGCTGAGCATGCCCTCCTTCGACACCGTCTCCGAGCTCAATGCGCATGAGGTGGCGAACGCGGTCGACCAGGCGGGTCGCGAGCTCGCGCAGCGTTTCGATTTCAAGGATACGGGCGCCCGCTTCGAGCTGCAGGACTTCACCGTCACGCTGCACGCGCAGGTGGATTTCCAGCTGAAGCAGATGCTCGAGATCCTCAAGCTGCGCCTCGCCAAGCGTGGTATCGACCTCGTCTGCCTCGAGGTGAAGGAGCCGCAGAGCACCCTGTCCGCCGCCCACCAGGAAGTCGTGCTGCGCCACGGCATCGATGCGGAGACCGGCAAACGCATCATGCGGCTGCTCAAGGACTCGAAACTGAAGGTGCAGGCGGGGCTGCAGGGCGAGAAGGTGCGGGTCACCGGCAAGCAGCGCGATGAGCTGCAGGCGGCGATCGCGCTGCTGCGCGGCGCCAAGCTGCCCGTGCCGCTGCAGTTCACTAACTTCAGGGACTGAGGCGCGCGAGCGTGGCGCACAGCGCCTCGGTCGCCCCGATGACGCTCGGCCCGAGGCGCGACAGCGCCTGATCCTCGAAGGCGGCGACCCGCCCGGTGCGCACGGCCCGCAGCGCCCTGAGCTTGCGCCAGTCGGCTACCCAGGAGGCGCCCTCGCCCGTCGGAGCCGCCGCGATGATGATGTCCGGGTCGCGGGCGATGATCGATTCGGTGTCGACCACCGGCCCGGGTTCGGTCAGATCGGCGAATACGTTGCGCGCCCCGCACAGCGTCAGTGCATCGCTCATCAGGTGGCGACCGCCGACGGTGTATACGGGTCGGTTCCACACCTGCAGCAGCACGCTCGGGCGCGGCCCGTTGAGCGGATGCGCGCGACGCAGCGCCGCGAGCCGCGCCTCCATGGTGGCAGCGGCCGGCTGCGCCGCCGCCGCGGTGCCGGCGAGGCTTCCCAGCCGCCGTACGGCCGCGGGGATGTCCGCGAGCCGCAGCACCTGCTGCTCGTAAACGGCAATATGCAGGGCTGCGATCTTCTCGCGTTGCGCGGGGTTGCCGCCGGCGGCCCAGGCGATCACCACGTCGGGGTGCAGCGCCACCAGGCGCTCCATGTCGACCGCCGCGGCATCGCCGATGCGCGGCACGCGCCGCGCCGCCACCGGCTCATCGGAATACTCGACGGTGGCGATGACGGAGGATCCCGCTCCGGCGGCGAACAGCAGCTCCGTGGAGCCCGGCGTGAGGCTCACAATGCGCAGCGGCGGCTCAGGCACCGGCACGGCGCGCCCGAGATCGTCCGTGACGGTGCGCGCGAGCGCCGCGGCCGGCAGGACGAACAGCAGCAGCGTATGGACGAGGGCTCGGATCATTGGGGGGCCGCGGACCCGATCCATCATGAAGGAGCGGGCCGCGCGCCGCCATTGAGCCCTGCTGCCGGCAGGCGGAGGCGCCCGGCGCGTCGCCTGGCGCGCGCCCGGACTAGGCCGCCTCGCTGCGCCCCGCGCTGCTGTACTCACCACCGGCGGTGGCGAGCGTACGCGCCACCGCGTGTACCGTCGCCGCGATCCGCACCGCGCTCTGGATGGCCTCGCGCTCGATGCCATGCTGGCGCAGCTGCCGCTCGTGCGAGACCACGCAGCTGCCGCAGCCGTTGATGACGGAGGCCACGAGCGCGAGCAGCTCGAAGTCCACCTTGGCGATGCCGGGACTGCCGATCACGTTCATGCGCAACCGGGCCGGGAGGCGCGCGTACTCCTCGTCCTGCACCAGGTGCAGGAAGCGGTAGTAGACGTTGTTCATCGCCATGATGGACGCGGCCGCATGCGCCGCGCTCACGTGTGCGGCATCCAGGTGCCGCGCCGCGAGTGCCTGCACGCTGCGCGCGAAGGCGGGGTTGCCCGAGGCGGCCGCGGCCGTGAGCGCCGCCCCCCAGATCTGCCGCTCCGACAGGCCGGGAGCCCCGGCCGGGGTCAGCACTGCGCCGAGGTTCAGGGCGAGGTCGCGGGCGTAGCCCGGCAGTGCCTCACGCAGGGTTTCGAGCGTCATCATCAGGCCGCCTCGAGGGTCGCATCGCCCTTCTGCCAGTTGCACGGACACAATTCATCGGTCTGGAGCGCATCGAGCACGCGCAGTACCTCCTCGGGATTGCGGCCGACACTGCGGTCGGTCACGTACACGAAACGGATGATGTTCTGCGGGTCGACGATGAAGGTGGCGCGCTGCGCCACGCCGGTCTCCGCATCGAGGATGCCCAGCGCGCCGGTAAGCTCGCGCTTGACGTCGGCGAGCATCGGGTAGGGCAGGTTCCGCAGTTCCTCCCGCGCGCCGCGCCAGGCGAGGTGCACGTACTCGCTGTCCGTGCTGACGCCGAGCAGCTGCGCGTCGCGGGCGCGAAATTCCTTCTCCAGCCTGCCGAATGCGGCCAGCTCGGTGGGGCACACGAAGGTGAAGTCCTTCGGCCAGAAGAACACCACCTTCCACTTGCCCGCATAGCTGTCGAGCGTCAGGGTCTGAAACGCCTGTGCCGCCTCTGCCGAGACCACCCCGGTCAGGCTGAAGTCGGGGAAGCTGCGCCCAATCGCGGTCATGGAACACTCCGGGTCGGTTTGGGAATCCTGTCCATGATGTGGGGACGCCCTGCTATCATTCCAATCGATTGATCTTATTGTTTCGATAGATATTATTTATCGTGGCAGCGGACCTCAAGCTCAAGGATCTGCGCTACCTGGTCGCGGTGGCGGAGCAGCGGCACTTCGGCCGCGCCGCCGCGCAGTGCTTCGTGAGCCAGCCGACGCTCTCGGCGCAGCTGAAGAAGCTCGAGCAGAGCCTGGGGGTGCAGCTGATCGAGCGCGTCCCGCACCGCGTCGCCCTCACCCCGGCCGGTCAGGAGATCGTGGCGCGGGCGCGGCGCATCCTCGAGGCCACCGAGGAGGTCGTGACCCTGGCCCGCGCGCACCGCGACCCGCTCGCCGGCCAGCTGCGCGTCGCGCTGCTGCCCACCATCGGGCCGTATCTGCTGCCGCACGTGGTGCCCGCCGTGCGGCGCAGCCTGCCGCGCCTGCAGCTGCGCCTCTACGAATATCAGACCGCGACGATGCTCGAGAAGCTGCACGCGGGCGAGCTCGACCTCGGGGTCCTCGCGCTGCCGGTCGAGCTGGCCGGGCTCGAGGCACGCGAGCTCTACCGCGAGCCTTTCACCGTCGCGCTGCCGGAACGGCACCCGCTCGCCGCACACCCGAGCCTCAAGGTGGCGGACCTGAAGGACGAGAAGCTGCTGCTGCTCGAGGACGGCCATTGCCTGCGTGAGCAGGCGCTCGAGGTGTGCGGTCGCGCGGTGCGCCGGGAGGAGCAGGATTTCCGCGCCACGAGTCTCGAGACGCTGCGGCAGATGGTGGCCACCGGCGCCGGGATCACGCTGTTGCCGGAGCTCGCCGGCCGCGGTGCGTACCGCAGCGCGCGCGGCGTCGTGCTGCGTCCCTTCGCGCGCCCCGCCCCCGTGCGGCACGTCGGGGCCGTATGGCGCCGGAGCACGGCCCGCCGGGCGGCGATCGACGCCCTGTGCCGCCTGATCAGCGAGCACGCGGCTTGAGCGAAGAGGCACCCGCGGCGCGCGCGGTGAGCTTCGCGGCGCGCGACGGGCGGGTGCTCGCGGGTCTGCTCGTGGAGGGTCCGCGCCGGCGCGGTGCGTTGCTGGTGAACGGCGCCACGGGCATTCTGCGCGAGTTCTATCTCAAGTTTGCCGCCTACTGCGCCACGCGGGGGTACGCGGCGCTCGTCTATGACTACCGGGGCATGGGTGCCTCCGCGGCGGGCACGCCGGCGCACGAGCGTGCCCGGATGAGCGACTGGGGGCGGCTGGACATGCCCGCCGCGCTCGACTGGCTGCACCGCACTTACCCCACCCTGCCCCTCGCCACCGTCGGGCACTCGGTCGGTGGTCAGCTCATCGGCTGCATGGACAATCACGCACTCGCGGCCGCGCACGTCCTGATCGCCGTCGGCACGGCTTACTGGGGACGCGAGCAGGCGCCTTTTCGCTACCAGGCGCTCGCTTTCTGGTGGCTGTACGGGCCGTGGCAGCTGTGGCGGCACGGCTACGTGCCGCGCGGCACCTTGTGGCGCGGCGCGGCGCTGCCCCCCGAGGTGTTCCGGCAGTGGCGACGCTGGGGACTGTCGCCGGCCCCCTTCGGCCGCGGCTTCGACCCGGAGCTGGCCGGCGCGCAGTTCGAGGCGGTGCGTGCCCCGCTGCTGTCGTGGGGCTTCACCGATGATCCGATCGCCACTCCCGCCGCGATCGAGGCATTACTGACGGCCTATCCGCACGCGAGTATCGAGCGGCGTCTGAGCTCACCGCGCCAGCTCGGCGTCCGCGCCCTCGGCCATCACGGCTTCTTCGCGGCCGGTCATCGCGACTCGCTGTGGGCCGATGCCCTCGACTGGCTCGACGCACGCTCCTGAGACGTGCCGCGCTGCGCGTTGCGTGCGAAGAGGATGCCGGCCAGCACCACCGCACCCCCCATGACCTGGAGCGGTGACAGGCGCTCCCCGAGCAGCCACCAGGCGTAGCCTGCCGCGGCCATCACCTGCGCGAGCAGCGCGACGGCCCCGAAGGTCGCGGGCAGGTGTGCGAGCGCGTAGGCGATCAGCCCTTGGCCGATGACCTGCGCGGTGCCCGCGCAGCCGAGGAGCAGCCACCAGCCGTGCGCACTGACGGGCAGCAGCGTCTGCATGAGGGCGAGCGGCAGCAGCAGGACGCTGAACACGACGGTGCTGGTCAGCATCACGATGCCGGTGCCGTGCACGGTGCGCAGTCGCGCCACGACCACGAGGTAGCCGGCATAGAAGCAGGCGGTGCCCAGCCCCAGCGCGTCACCGAGCAGCGCATGGTGGCCGGCGCCGAGCTTGGGCAGGACGATCAGCACCATGCCGCCAAAGGCAAGCGCCATGGCGAGGAGGAACGCCGGCGCCGGCCGCTCGCGCCACAATGCCCAGGCGAGGAGCGTCACCAGCAACGGTGCGCAGTTGGCCTCGAGCGTGGAGGCGGCGACCGAGGTGAGCAGCAGCGACCAGTGCCACAGCGCGAGGTCGCCGCCGAAGAAGAAGCCGGCCCAGAAGAAACGCGGGTCACGCAGCGAGGGCAGCGGGCCGCGACGGGCCTGGCTACGTCGCTCCAGCCAGGCCCACACGGCGAGCACGGGCACGGCGAGGGCACCGCGCCAGAACGCGGTCGCGGTGGGACCGGTCTCCGACAGGCGCACGAAGATGCCGGAACTGCCGATGGCGAGCGCGCCGCAGGTGAGGGCGATTAGCGCGGGCAGTTCCGCGCCGGAGGTGCGGCGTGTCATGTGGCTGCGGGCATGATAGTCGGTCGCTGCGCGAGCGTCTGGCATAATCGGCGCTTCGTCCGTCCGCACCTGCGCATGTCCGCCGCCATCCGCCCGCTCCTCGTGTTGGCACTGCTCAACGTGGCGCACGCCGCGTCCCCCGCGGTGCGCGTGAGCGGGGCGTGGGTGCGCGCCGTCCCCGGCGCCGATGTCGCCGCGGCCTACTTCGTGCTGTACAACACCGGACCCGCCGCCGTGAGCCTGCGCGCGGTACGCTCGCCGCTCGCCGGCAGCGTGAGCGTGCACGAGACGCGACAGGTCAATGGCCAGTCACAGATGCGGCCGGGGGCGGCCGTGCCCATCGCGCCCGGCGCCCGCGTCGCGTTCGCACCGGAAGGGCTGCACGTGATGCTCAGCCAGCTGCACGTACCGCTCGCGGTCGGCTTGCGGGTGCCGTTGATCCTCGAGTTCAGCGACGGGCAGACGGTCGAACTTGCTGCGCCGGTGCGGCCGCCGGATGCCCGCTGAACCGCGCGCCGGCGGCCTCCTCCCGGACCGTGACGCGCCCCTCGAGCACGTCACCCCCTACGACCGCTTCGCCTGGAGCGATGAGCAGATCGAGCGCTGGCTGGCGAGCGGCGAGTACCGCAGCGAGCTGCGTGCCTACTTCGGCGCGGAGGAGTACCGGCGGCTCGCGCAACTGGCGCGCCGCGCACAGCGGGTCGGGGTGCGCGCGCCGGACCTGACGGTGTGTCTGGTACCGGGCATCATGGGCTCGCAGCTGGGTCTGCGCCGCGCCGCACCGCTGCCGCACGACATCGTGTGGATCGATCCGATCGACATCCAGCTGGGACGGCTCGCGCTGCTGCGCTTGGCAGGGGCGTCGGCGGTGGTGCCGCTCGGGGTCATGCTCTTCTCGTATCTGCGCCTGAAGCTCTCGCTGCGGGCGCGCGGCTATCGCGTGGAGTGCTACGCCTACGACTGGCGGCGGTCCCTGAGCCACCTCGGGCCGGCCCTGGCGAGTCATCTGCACTCGCTGCCGGGGCGCGTCGCGCTCGTCGCGCACAGCCTGGGCGGACTCGTGGCGCGCGCGGCGCTCGCCACCGCGGCGCTGCCCCGCATCGAGCGGGTGGTGCTGCTCGGTACGCCCAATCTCGGCTCCTTCGCGGCGGTGCAGGCGCTGCGCGGCACCTACGCGGTGGTGCGCAAGGTGGCGCGCCTCGCCCCACGCGCCAGCGCGGAGTCCCTCACCGCGGAGGTGTTCAGCTCCTTCGCCAGCCTGTATGACCTGTTGCCGCCGCCCGAGGACGGCGGGCTCGATCTCTTCGAGGCGCAGAGCTGGCCCGATACCGGACCGCGCCCCGACGCCGCGCTGCTGCAGCAGGCGCGGCGGGCGCGCGGACGGCTCGCGCCCGCCGATCCGCGCTTTGCGGCGATCGCGGGCGTCGGCCAGGAGACGGTCACGGCGCTGCGCCGTGGCGCTGGCGGCTTCCGCTACACGATCCGGCGCGCGGGCGATGGTACCGTGCCGGCCGCGAGCGCCGCACTGCCGGGCGTGCCCACGTATTACGCCCGCGTCGCCCACAGCGATCTCACGCGCGACGTGGTGGTGGCGCGCGCCGTGGACGATCTGCTCGCGCACGGGGCCACCGCGCGACTGCCGGCGCGCTGGCACAGCCGGGCGCGCGCGAGCGCGACGCTCAGCGATCGGGATCTCGCCCGCACGCACCAGCACAAGGTGGACTGGGCGGCGCTGACGCCGGCGGCGCGGCGTGAGTTCCTGCAGAACCTCAATGAGCCCCTGCACGTGCGGCTGCGGGTGCCGCGCCGGGGCTGATCAGCCGAAAGCGGCGGCGATCGCCTCGCGCTGGCGCGCATCCGGCAGCGGGCCGCGCGCCGCGGCGAGGTTGTCCTCGAGGTGCGCGCGCTTGCCCGTGGCCGGGATGATGCAGGTCACGGCGGGGTGGCTGGCGATGAACTTGAGGGCCAGCTGCCCCCAACTCGTCACCTCGAGCTCCGTCGCCCACGCCGGGAGCGCGCGCCCCTGCACGCGCCGCAGCAGCGCACCATCCTCGAACGGGCGATTGATGAGGGTTGCCACGCCACGCTCGGCCGCGAGTGGCAGTAGCCGCTGCTCGGCGGCCCGCGTCAGGGGCGAGTAGTTGAACTGCACGAAGTCCAGTGACTCGCGCGCGAGGATGCGCGCGAGTTCCGCCTGTGCAGCGACGGTGTAGTGGGTGATGCCGATGTAGCGCACGCGACCCTGCGCCTTCCACGCCCGCAGCGTGCGCAGGTGCGTATCGAGATCGAGGAGATTGTGCACCTGGATCAGGTCGAGGCGCGGGGTCTTCAGGCGCTGCGCGGACTGCGTCATCTGCTCGATGCCGGCGCGCTCGCCGCGCGTCCAGACCTTGGTGGCGAGGAAGGCGCGCTCGTGCATCACGGGGGTGAGGAGCTCCCCGAGCACGGTCTCGGCGCTCGAGTACATGGGCGAGGTGTCGATCAGTCGCGCGCCGGCGGAGAAGAAGGCTTCGAGCACCTCGCCCAGTGGAGCGCGGCTCGCGGGGGCGGCGTCCACCTCGAAGGGTCCCGAGGTGCCCAGCCCGATCAGGGGCAGGAGTTCGCCGCTGGAGGGGATGCGCCGGGTCAGTAGCGGGGCGGGCGAGCCGGCCGCGCCCGTTCCGAAGGTGGCGGCGGCCATGAGGGACGCTCCTGAGGCGAGTACGTCGCGCCGATTCATCCGCATACGATCGCACCCGTGGCGCGGCGGCACCGCCCGCGCAACGGTCCTTTCGCCGTCAGAGAAGTGCCGCGTCCGTGTCGACCACGCTGGTGCCGCCGCCACAGCACACGCGCGCGAGCGCGCCGGCCTCCGGCAGCACCTGCTGGACGTAAAAAAGCGCGGTGCGGACCTTGGCGTTGTAAAAGACGTGGTCGGCGCCCGCGGGCCGGGCGGCGGCCAGCGCCGCCGACTTCATGAGGAGCCAGCCGCCCGCCACGTAGCCGCACAGCTTCAGGTACGGGACCGAGACCGCCAGGGCCACCTCGGGGCGACTGGCCAGCGCCCGACCGATGGACTGCGTCGACGCCCGCAGGTGGCCGACGGCCTCGAGCGCAGCGTGCCGGGCTTCATCGAGGGCAGGCGAGCGGACATCCAGGTCCCTGAGCTCCGCCTCCATCTCCTCGATGAAGGTGCCGACCGCCGCCCCATGATCGCGCGCGATCTTGCGCCCGAGCAGGTCATTCGCCTGGATACCGGTGGTGCCCTCGTAGATGGTCGTGATGCGCACATCGCGCAGGTACTGGGCAGCGCCGATCTCCTCGATGAAGCCCATGCCACCGTGAACCTGCACGCCGAGCGCGGCGACCTCGTTGCCGAGCTCGGTACACCATCCCTTGACGATCGGGGTGAGGAGCTCGGACCGCGCCTGCGCGCGCGCGCGCTGCGCGGCGTCGCGCGCGTGAGCGGCGAGGTCGAGCTGCAGCGCCGTGTACAGGGTCAGGGCGCGCGAGGCTTCCGTCTGCGACTTCATCCGCAGCAGCATCCGCTTTACGTCCGGGTGCTCGATGATGGTGGGGACGCCCTCGGACCGCGCGCCGCGCGGCCGCCCCTGCACGCGGGTGCGGGCCCACTCGAGGGCCCGCTGCAAGGCCCGCTCGCCGACGGCATAGCCTTCGCTGCCGACCGAGAGCCGCGCGCTGTTCATCATGATGAACATGTATTCCAGGCCGCGGCCGGGATCGCCGACGCGGTAGGCGGTGGCGCCGCGCTGCTCGCCGAAGGCCAGCACGCAGGTGGGACTCGCGTGGATGCCGAGCTTGTGTTCGATGGACAGGCAGCGCACCTCGTTGCGCTCCCCGAGTGAGCCGTCGGCATTCACCAGCACCTTCGGCACGATGAAGAGCGAGATGCCCTTGACGCCGGCCACCGCGCCCTCGATGCGTCCCAGCACCATGTGGATCGTGTTGGGCGTTAGGTCGTGGTCGCCCCAGGTGATGAAGATCTTCTGGCCGAACAGCCGGTAGTGGTCCCCCTCGGGCACGGCGCGCGTGCGCACCTGCCCCAGGTCGGAGCCGGCCTGCGCCTCGGTGAGCACCATCGTGCCCGTCCACTCGCCCGTCACCATCCGCGGCAGGAAGAGCGCCTGCTGTGCGGGCGAGCCGCACAGCTCCAGCGCATGCACGGCACCGTGCGTCAGCATCGGGCCGAGCTTGAAGGCGAGGTTGGCTGAGCCCCAGAACTCCCCGACCGCGCTCACGAGCACCCGCGGCGCGGGCTGCCCGCCAAATTGGGCCGGGCCGCCGAGGGCCGGCCAGCCGCCCGCGACGAACTGCCCGTAGGCTTCGCGAAAGCCGGGTGCCGTCAGGACCCCCGCCGGGGTCCAGCGCGCGCCGCTCTCGTCTCCCGGACGGTTGAGGGGGTCGAGCACGGATTCGGCGAAGCGCGCGGCCTCCTCGAGCACCTGCCGCGCGAGCTCGTCCGAGTAGTCTTCGAGGCCCGGCAGCCCCGCCAGGCGCCCCGCACCGAGCAGCTCCTCGAGCACGAAGCGCATCTCACGCAGCGGGGCACGGTACATGGTGGTCTCCTGCGACGCGGCGGCTTCGACCCGCGCCGGGCTCATCTTAGCCGGTCGCGCGCGATCCTACTCGCCGGTAACCTTGAGCGTGTGGTGCGTCACGCGGCCGGCTGATGGGCGGGGGCCGCGAGCGCCGGCACGATGTTGGCGGCGAGGAAGTCGACGAACTGCTGCACCCGCGGATCGGACTCCAGCGCCAGCGGATAAAGAGCGTACAGCGCCGCGGCGGCCGGCACCGTCCACTCGGGCAACACCGCCTTCAGCCGTCCCGTGGCGAGGCCCTGGCGGCAGAGGAACTCGGGCAGCAGGCCGATGCCGAGCCCTGCGGCCGTGGCGGCGTGCAGCACGCCGGGGTCATCGACCGCCAGCTTGGGGGTGAGGGGAACCTCGGCCCGCTGCGCGGCGCGCGTAAGCAGCAGGCGGAACTCGGGAAGTTCGGCCGCGTCCGGGGTGAGCAGGTCATGGCCGCGCAAATCGTCCGGGCGCTGCGGCACGCCGCGCTGCGCGAGATACGCGGGCGTGGCGCACAAGAGCGCCGGCGGGGCACCGAGGAGCCGCTGCGCCAGCGCGCCCTCGGCCGGCGGGCGGGTGCGGATCGCCACGTCCCAGGCGCTCGCCGCGAGGGCCTGCAGGTCGAGCGTCACTTCCAGGGGCAGCTGTGGAAACGATTCGAGGAAGCGAGGCACGAGCGGCGAGAGCAGCACCCGGCCGTAGGTCGGGTCGGCGGCGATGCGCAGCGGCCGTGCCTCCGGGGACTGCAGCCGGGCGATGGCCGCGCGCGCAGCGTCCGCCTCCTCCCCCACGCGGCGCGCGTGCGGGTACACGAGCCGCCCCGCGTCCGTGAGCGAGAGGCGCCGGGTGGTGCGCTCGAGCACCTTGACCCCCAAGGCACGCTCGAGGTCGGCCACCGCGCGGCTCACCGCCGCCTTGGGTACGCCGAGTGCCCGGGCCGCGGCCGAGAAGCCGTTCAGATCCACCACCTTGGCCAGCATCGCGAGCTGGGCCGGTGCCCAGATAAGGTTCATGGATTTTCCAATCCCCATTCCCGTGGCGAATATTGTTTCATATGAGGAGCAGACAAGCCACGGGTGCCGGTCTAGAATCCGCCCCCCTGGCCCGCGGGCGGCGCACGAGGACGACCATGAAGATCACGATGCACGCGATGTCGGTCGAGCTCTTCACGAACCTGCTGAAGAATCTGTCGTGGCTCCTCGAGAAAGGCTCGGCGAGCGCCACCCACCGCAAGTTCGACCCCGCGGTGCTGCTCGCGGCGCGGCTCGCGCCGGACATGCTGCCCTTGTCCCGCCAGGTGCAGATCGCCTGCGACATCGCGAAGAACTCGATCGCGCGCCTTGCCGCGCAGGAGCCGCCGCGTTTCGAGGACACGGAAACGACGCTCGAGCAGCTGCGCTCGCGCATCGCGCGCACCGTGGATTATCTGCAGAGCGTGCCGCCGAGCGCGCTCGAGGGCAGCGAGACCCGCGACATCAAGGTGCCGGCGGGCGAGCGCACGTTCGAGTTCAAGGGCCTGGCGTTCCTGCAGCGCTGGGCGATTCCCAACGTGTTCTTCCACGTCACGACCGCGTACGACATCCTGCGCCACAACGGCGTCGACCTCGGTAAGCGTGACTTCCTGAACGGAGGTCGGGAGTCCTAGCGGTTATGACAAATGGCGACATAACCCCTGTCGCCTGTTTGGAACAGAACGCGAGGGATTTCACGGCGAGCTGAGGCCCGCGCTGCCACTCTTGCTCCCTGCGGACCCGCGCGCGCGGGCCGTCCGAGTCCCCGGGGAGCGCACGTGTTCTTCAAAGCGGCGAAACGATCCTCTGCCCCTGCGGCTGCGCCCGGCGCTCCGGCCGCGCCCGCGACGCCGGCCACCGTCGAGGCACTGGGGCAGCAGCTGCGCGAAGCTCTTCCCGCGCGCCGCCTGCACTCCCTCTCCCTCTGCGATCACGAAGCCAACGTCCTGTGGCTGAGCGAAGGTGCGCTCGGGCCGGACGAACACGGCCTGGTCATGGAGGCGCTGGCGGTGCTGGCCGCCGACACCTCGCTGCCGTGCCACGAGATGGGTCTCGAGGATGGCCGCTTCGCGATTTTCCTGCCGGTACGCACCCCGACCGGGGCCCCCGTCGGGATCGCGATGATCCTCGCGGACCGCAAGTCTGTGGGCGATGACACGCTCGAGCGCATGCTCGCGGCGCCCGTGCGCGCGATCATGCAGCGACTGGCCATCCTGCTGCGACCCGAGGAGGCGGCCAACGGCAAGGGGGCGGTTCCGGTGCTGGCTCTCGAGCCGGAGGAGGACGAGGATCCCTTGCCCTCCATCGCCTCGGTGCGCATCCCCGTGGTGCAGCCGGCCCCGGGTGCCGAGACGGCGGCGCCGGCGGCGGTCATCACACCGCAGCAGATCGACGACATCCTCGAGTTCGACGTGGTCGAGACGCCGCCCGTGCCCGTGGCCGAGCCGGTCCCCGCGCCCACGACTTCGGCGGGTGACATGGTGGAGCTGGACTTCGCGCCCGCCGCGCCGCGCGGCCCCGCCGCGCGCCCGCTGCCGACGACGCCCCCGCCGCCCGAGCCGGAGCTTCCGGAGGAGGAGGCGCTGCCCGGCCTCGCCGCGGCACCGGTCCCGGAACCTGCCGCGCCCGTGACCGTGCCCGAGGTGCCGGCCCCCGCAGCGACGGCGGCGCAGACGCCAGAGCCAAAGACAGAGCCACCCCCCGTCGCACCGCCCGCACCGCCGGCGTCCGTCGCGCGCCTCACACCGCGCGCCACCCCCTTTCGTCCGGCCCACCTCGCGGCTGCCGCGCCCGCCGAGCCGGTCGCGCCCGCACGGACCAGCGCGTCTGCCGACTCGAATCTCATGCTCGAGCTGCTGCCGATCGTGAAGCTGCGCGCGGGTGGCCAGACACGTCGCTACCAGGTGCTGGCGCGCGCCGCGGCGGCCCACCGCGATCCGGCTGCCTTCGATACCCTGGTCCTGCAACGTCTGCTCGGCTGGCTCGCGGCGCATCGCGCGGCCTGGAGTTCGCAGCCCAGCAGCTTCACCGTCACCCTGTCGATCTCGACGCTCGAGGACGAGCGCTTCGCGCAGAAGATCGCCGCGACGCTCAACGCTCACGGCATCGCGCCGGAGAACCTCGGCTTCGAGATCGGCGAGCCGCTGTGCACGCAGCGACGCGCCCAGGTCGAGCGCTTCCTGACCCAGTGCGACAAGCTCGGCTCGTGGGCCGTCATCGATGATTTTTCCTTCGACTCGCAGGTGCTGCCGCTGCTGCGCTCCAAGGCGTTACGCCTGGTGAAGATCCACCCGCGCCTGAGCTCCTCGGCGCTCAAGGACAAGCTGTCCCAATCGCTGGTGGTGGCGACGGTGCAGGCTGCCAAGGTGCTCGGCATCCACTGCGCGGCCAAGAAGGTCGACTCGCAGGCGGCGCTGCAGTGGCTCACCGCGATCGGCTGCGACTTCGCCCAGGGGGCCGCGGTCGCGCTGGCGCAGCCGCTGGAAGCGCTCGCCAGCTCGCCCGATCCCACCGGGATCACGGCGATGGCACCCCCCCTCGGCTGACCCCCTCCGGGACCCCCCTTCGGTCCCCGCCGCTGCAGCGCGGCAGACCCACGTCCGGACGAGCGGCGTGCCTTCCGGCCCGAGCGGGACGGTGGGTGCGGCGAGCGGGTATCGTGGCGCGACGAAGAGAGTGGCGACCGCGGCCGGCCGAGCGCGGCGTCGGCCGCAACAACCGCCCATGGCCTAAGCTTCTGCCGATGAAGATGCCGACCCTCGAGGAGCTGCGCACCAACCGCAACGTGCTGTTCTGGAGCCTGCACGCGGCCGGTTGGGCGGCCTACGGCGTCAGCCAGTACTTCGGGGCCCTGCTTTACGAGAAACCCGCCAGCTATGCGCGCGTCATCGCCGTCTCCGCGGTCGCGGGCTTCATCCTGTCGATGCCGATGCGCTACATCTACCGGCGGCTGTGGGGGCGGCGGCCGCGCAGCATCGTGCTGGGGGTGCTCGCCACCTGCTACGTGACTGCCCTGGCGCTGCGCGTCGTCATCAATCTCTCCTATCAGGCCTTCGTCGAGCCGGACTGGCAGGCGCGCACGCTCTTCGAGCTCCTGGGCGGTACGCTCTCGACCACCTACCTGCTCGTGTGCTGGAGCGTGCTGTACTTCGGTATCAAGTTCTACGAGTCGCAGCGCAAGCAGGAGGAGGCGATGCTCAAGGCGGTGGCGCTCGCGCAGGAGGCGCAGTTGAAGATGCTGCGTTACCAGCTCAATCCGCACTTCCTGTTCAACACGCTCAACGCGATCTCCACCCTGATCCTCGACAACCAGAACCGCAAGGCGAACCATGCGGTCACGCGCCTGTCTGAGTTCCTGCGCTACACCCTCGACCAGGACCCGATGAAGAAGGTCACGTTGCGCCAGGAGCTCGAGGCGCTAGATCTTTATCTCGGCACCGAGCGGCTGCGCTTCGCCGAGCGGCTGCGCCTGGAATACGCGGTGGAGGCGCCGGCCTTCGAGGCGCTGGTGCCGAGCCTGCTGCTGCAGCCGCTGCTGGAGAACTCGCTGAAGTACGCGGTTTCGGCGCGCGAGCAGGGCGGGCTGGTCCGCATCGAGGGGCGGGTACGGGGCAGCTGGCTGGAGCTGTCGGTCGTCGATGACGGGCCGGGCCTGCGCGAGGGTACCCCGCTCAGCGAGCGGCGCGGGGTGGGACTGCGCAACACCAGCGAGCGCCTCGGGGTGCTGTACGGTGAGAACTATCGCTTCGCGGTCGCCAACTGTCACCCGGGCCTGCGCGTCGACATGGCGTTGCCGCTCGAGCGCGACGAGAGCCGCAGCGAGCCACCGCCGCGTGCCACCTTCCCACCGAGCAGCGCCGGGACCGTACGCGCATGAAGATCCGCACGCTGATCGTGGATGACGAGGTGCTGTCGCGCCGCGGCGTGGAGCTGCGACTGCGCGATGCGCCTGACTTCGAGATCGTCGCGCAATGCGCCAACGGCCGCGAGGCGGTCGCCGCCATCCAGCAGTACAAACCCGAGGCGATGTTCCTCGACATCCAGATGCCGGGCATGTCCGGTTTCGAGGTGCTGGCGCACGTGCCGCAGGAATCCCTGCCGGTGGTGGTATTCATCACCGCCTACGATCAATTCGCGATCCAGGCCTTCGAGGCGCGCGCGGTCGACTACCTGCTGAAGCCCATCGATGACGCGCGCTTTCTCGCCGCGCTGGTGCGCGTGCGCGAGCACGTGCGTGCCAAGAGCGCCGCCACGCAGCGCGACCGGCTGCTGGAGATCATCGCGGAGATCACCGGCTGCGGCGAGCTGGCGCTCGAGCAGCTGCTCGTGCACGGCCGCAAGGCGGTGGAGGGGCGGCGCCCCGAGGTACTCCCGATCCGCCAGGGGCGCGAGACCCTGCGCGTGCCGGTGGCCTCGATCCAGTGGATCGACGCGGCGGGGGATTACATGTGCATCCACGCTGGCGGCGATACCCACATCCTGCGCGGCACGATGAAGGAGCTCGAGGAAATCCTCGATCCAAAGCTCTTTCAGCGCGTGCACCGCTCGACCATCGTCAATCTGCGTCTGGTGAAGAGCCTGCGCGCTCACATGAACGGCGAGTACTTCCTCACCCTCGAGGGCGGCCACGAGCTGAAGCTGTCACGCACCTATCGCGACAAGGTAGAGTTCTTCTTGAGCGGCTCCGGCTGAAACCGCAGGACCGAGTTCCATGAGCACGCCGGGGCGGACCGCAGAATAGACTCATCAGTCCTGACCGCAGCTACCACACCTTACACGGTGGCTGCCGTACCATCGGCGCCTCCGCTTTACAGGCAAACGCCTGTGCAAATTCCGCCGTATCGGAGAGCGGACCAATGACGCGGAATTTCGGTACGGGATGCGGGTCAGCCCGAACCAGCTCTCGTTGCGCTTCTAGCCGCATGGCTCCACCCGCGCTCTGCCCCCACGAGATAAAGAACTGTTGCACCGGTGTAAAACCATCGATGACCGGAAGCGGATGGAGCGCGAGCGACTTCTGCAGCGCCCGATATGCGATGCCGACGCCTGCCAGGTCCGCTATTGATTCGCTCAGTACGCGCCGCCCGTCGTGATGCACGCCCGGTTCGATGAAATACCCATCGTACTGATCGATCAAGCACTGGCTGCGACTCGCGAATTCCTTGTTGTCCAGTTCTGTCCACCAAGGTGCCGGTCTTCCTATCAGATCAATTTGAGAGCCCAGACTGTCGATTGCATGCGTCATGTCATGCGCGAGGCCGATGCCGAACGCGCCGTAGTTGACTGCATCGGAAGCCAAGCGATCGAAATAGGGAGGCTGCAAAACCCCTGCCGGCACGACCAGCTCGTTGAGCTGCAGGTCGATATAGGCGTCCGCCGAGGAGGGGGGCAAAGCCCAGAAGCTGCGGTTGGTGGGCTTTGCGATCTGCTCACGGTCACGCCGCACTGCGAAGCGGCGAGCCGCCGCGACATTTTTCCAGAGTGAGCCCTTGCGGATACTGAGCGAGGAGTAATCCTTCCATGTGTCCGGGTACCCAAGCTGCACATTGCTGGCCTGAAGCTTGGCGAGCGCGGTCCGCTTCGTTGCAGCTTCCAGCCATTGCGTTCCCGCGACCACATCCCGCAGTGTCACCAGCAGGTTTCGCGAGATTTCCTGCGCTTTCGCCTTGGCTGCTGGTGAAAAATAGCGTTCGACATACAAGCGCCCCAGCGCATCGCCCAGCAACGCCTCTACCGAGTCGGCGCACACCTCCTCCCGGGTCCTCCGCGCACGGTCCGACACAGGATAGAGCTGCCGGAACTCCGACGACTCCTGAGCAAAGGGCGCGGATAGCCATGGCGCGGCTGAGGCCAGTAGTTGCCATCTGAGGTACAGCTTCCAGGTCGCGACTGGCGTACCAATGAGCTGAGCGTCCACCTGCTGCAGGAGCCTCGGTTCGGCCACATTGAGCGCGCTGCGCGGTAGCTTGGCTTCATCGAAGTAGTCATCCCAGTCGATGTGAGGAGTGAGCCGCTTCAGCTGCAGGAAGGTCATCTTGTGATCGGTCGCCGCCGGGTCCGCTGCCGACGCGTTGTCCAGAGCGGCTTGGGCGAGACTCTTCTCGAGCGCGAAGATATGGCCGGCGGCCGACGTCGCTTGCTCGGACGAAAGGCCACTAAGATGCAGGACCTTCGCTACGTGTGCGAGGTATCTGGACCGGACTTCGTCGAAAGCGGGCTCTTTCTTCAGGTAGTACTCAACTCCGGGCAAGCCGAGTGTGCCGGCGCTTATGTTCTCGATGAAATTCACCGGCTCGTGGTAGTCAGGCACCCCGCCGGTAGCGAATGGCACAAACACAGCGAGTTCATGCAGGCGGCGGATCACGCGTTGCACCTCGGCGACGTCGCGCACACGTTCGATCTCCGCCAGCAAGGGGCCGAGTGGACTAAGACCAGCGGCGTCGACGGCCGTCGTATCCATGCACGACGCGTAGTGGTCCCCGACGAGCTGTTCGACACTGCCGCTGGGCCATAGGCTGTTGCGGGAGACTTCTTTGAGGATATCGCGAATGCGCTGTTTGTTGGCCTCGTGCGCGGCGATGCGCCGACTCCAACGTGACATCGCATCCGGGATTGGATTCTTTGCCCGCCAGGTCCCATTGGCGAACTGGTAAAAGTCATCACAGGGTGCCGCCGAGCGATCAATATCATCCGTTTCGATGCCCCTGAGCGCGGCACCGTCGGCGCCGCCGACGGCCATTTGCCGGAGCCCTGCGTCAGCGGCGAACGCGGGCGCGAGTGCAAGCACGGCTGTGACGCAAACAAGCATGGACTTCATCATCAAGCGCCTCGCTGGGTCACTGCGAACCGTGAGAAAGGCGATACGGGGACAATGCCTCGGCTCAGGAGCTGCGTAGGGCGATCGGAGGGGTATCAAAGGAACGCCGCCACGCGCGCCGCAGCTGCCGGGATGACGCAAAGCCAGTGCGCTCCGCGACGCGCTCCAAATCCAAGCGGCTGCTTTTGAGCAACTCGTGGGCAAGCCTGACGCGTAGATTATTGACGTAGGCAGTCAGACTCATGCCGGCGTGCTCATTAAAGAGCCGCGACAGGTGTCGTGGGCTCGTGTTAGCGATCTGCGCCAAGCGTGTTCGCGTCCACTCCGCGGCGGGGTTAGCGGCGATCGCGTCCTGGACACGATGCACGGCCGGATGAATGTGATTACGACCTTTGAGCCAGGGTGAAATCTGTGCATCGGTACCTTCGCGGCGCAGGTACAGGACCAAGTGACGAGCAATCGCGACCGCGCATGTATGACCGGTAAGCGCTCCGACGAGGTGCAGCATGAGGTCGACGCCCGCGGTCACACCGGCACTGGTGTAACGCTCGCCGTCGATGACGAAGAGACGGTTTTCTAGAACCTTGGCGCGCGGTGCCAGTGCGGCGAGCTCCGCACATTCCGTGTGATGGGTGGTGCATGAGCGGCCATCCAGTAGTCCGGCGCGCGCAGCCAACAGTGCGCCGGAGCAAATCGTAATGAGCGTGTGACCGGGTCTAACGTTAGACTGAAGCCACTCGACAATAGCGCGCTCGTCTTCACGCACCGCGGCCGGTGATGGTTCTGGCGCAAAGGCAATCCCATCGGCCGTGCCGGGCACGACGATCATGGCGCCGTCCGGTACACGTGCGGGCAGCGGCGCGATGTCCGCCAGCGGGAGTCCTATCGAGGACATGACTCGCGTTCGACTACCTGCGTAGCGCACGTCGAAGCGAATTGCTCGTTGCTCCGCATTG
>JAFAPI010000151.1 GCA_019247195.1 Gammaproteobacteria bacterium | reverse complement strand
CCCGCGTCCAGATGAGCTGGACCGGTCTGCCGAGGGCCTTGGAGGCGAGCACCGCCGCCGGCACGAAATCTACCTCCAGGCGCCGGCCGAAGCCCCCGCCGAGGAGCGGGGTATGCACGTTGACCTGCGCCGCCGGCATCCCGGCCGCCGTGGCGGCCGCCACCTGCGCGCGCTGTTGCACCTGCGTGCCGACGTAGAGGTCGCATCCGTCCGCCCGAACGTCGGCGGTGCAGTTCATCGGCTCCATGCACGCGTGCGCGAGCAGCGGCAGCTCATAGACGGCGGTGAAGGTGCGCGCGGCCCCGCGCAGCGCGCCGGGGGCATCGCCCTGCTTGAGGCGCGCCGCTACATCCTCGCTGGCGAGCGTCGAGACACCCGGGTGGACGGCCGCGGCGTCGAGCTGCGACCAGATGGCGGCGTTGTCCAGCTGCGCATTCGGGCCCGGTGTCCACTCGATGCGCAGCGCATCGCGCGCGGTCTTGGCCTGCCAGAAGTGCTCCGCGACCACGACGACCGCGTCTCCCGTGGGCAGGACGCGCTGCACGCCCGGCAGCGCGCGGGCGGCGGCGGAATCCACCGTGGCGAGCCGCGCGCCGAGCTGGGGTGGCAGGGCGATGCTGGCATACAGCATGTTAGGCAGGCGTACGTCGATGCCGAACTGGGCGCTGCCGTTCACCTTGCCTGCCGTGTCCAGCCTGGCGAGCGGCTTGCCTATAAGCTTGAAGGCAGTGCTTGGTTTGAGGGCGACCTCGGCGGGCACGGGGCCGCGCGCGGCAGCTTCGGCCAGCTCGCCGTAGCTGGCGCTACGCCCCGCGCTGCCGGTGACCCGACCCTCGGCGGCGCGGCAGCTCGCGGGGTCGACCCGCCAGCGTCGTGCGGCGGCGGCGACCAGCATCACCCGCGCCTGCGCGCCCGCCCTGCGCAGCCTGTCCCACGCATCGGTGATGCTATTGCTCGTGCCGGTGATTTGCCCGCCGTTCATGGCATTCACGTAGGCATCGCCCACGGGCGCGGCGATCACCTCGATGCGCGCCGGATCCACCTCGAGCTCCTCGGCGATCAGCATCGGCAGGGCCGTATAGACCCCCTGTCCCATCTCGGAGCGGTCCACGAGGATGGTGATGGAGTCATCGGCCGCGATGCGCAGCCAGGCGTTGAACGTGTGGCTCGCCGCCGCCGCCGCGCGCGTGGCGCCCTTGAGGCCCGGCACGCTCAGCGCCAGCACCAAAGCTCCGCCGGCGTACGCCGACCGTTGCAGGAAGGCACGGCGCGAAGGGTCTATACGGCGATCCCGCGGCGTGCGGCTCTGTAGCTTCACGGTGGGCTGTTCCTCGTCACGCGCTTCTATCGAGTCCCCCGTGGGGCATGGTACGTTAACTCGCGAGGCGGCGGCACGGCGCTCCCGCGGGAGGGCGCCGGTCAAGCGAGCTCGCCGCGGAGAAAGTTCCATGGGCGCTCGGCGCTGGGTTGTCGCGATCTTGCTCGTCGCCGTGCTGCTCGCGGGTGTCTCTCTCGCCTACCTGAGAGGCCCCGGGCCGCTCGCATTCGCCGGATCGCAGACCGTCCCGCTCAGCGCCTATCGCGCCGGCCAGCCCACCGGCGTCCCGCTCGAGCTCGCCCCTGCCGATGCGCTCGCACGCGGCCGCTACCTCACCCAGGCCGCCGACTGCCAGGCCTGCCATACGCCGGAGGGCGGGGCAGCCTTCATTGGGGGCCGACCTTTCAAGACCCCGTTCGGTACGCTGTACTCCACGAACCTCACGCCAGATCGCGACACGGGGCTCGGGGCCTGGGACGAAGCGCAGTTCCTGCGCGCGCTGCACGAGGGGGTGCGTCCGGACGGAACACATCTTTATCCGGCCTTCCCGTATGCCGCGTACACCGCGCTGGTGGATGAGGACGTGCGGGCCATCTACGCCTACCTGCGCAGCCTTGCGCCGGTGCACCATCCCGTCCCGGCGAACGAGCTCGGCTTTCCTTTCAACCAGCGCTGGCTGATGGGACTCTGGTCGGCACTCTTCAACCCGGACCGGCGCTTCGCGCCCTACCCGCAGCGCACGCCCGAGTGGAATCGTGGCGCCTATCTCGCCGAGGCGCTCGGGCACTGCGGCGAGTGCCACACGCCGCGCAACGTATTGCAGGCGCTCAACCAGCGCCGAAAGTTCGCCGGCGCGCTGACCAATGGCTGGCAGGCCTACAACATCACCACTCAGCCGGCGAGCGGCGTCGGTGCCTGGACCGATGAGGAGCTCGCCCAATACCTCGCGACCGGACACGCGGCGCACCACGGCACGGCTTCCGGCCCGATGGGCGAGGCGGTGCAGATGAGCCTGAGCCACCTGACACCGGGCGACGTGCAGGCGCTCGTCACCTACCTGCGCAGCATCCCCGCCCTGAGCGCCCCCGACCTGCCGGCGGTGCGGACCGAGCCGGCCAGCGCCGCGCCCGGTCCGGCCGCCGCCGGCGGGCAGCTCGGCCGCGACGTATTCGCGGGGGCATGTGCCGGATGTCATCCGTGGAGCGGCACCAGCGAGCTGTGGGAGCGGGCGAGCCTGCTCGGGGCGCGCGCGGTGAACGACCCGAGCGCCGTCAATGTGGTGCAGATCGTGCTGCACGGCTTTGCGCCGGCCGGCGAGGGCCGCGACATGCCGGCCTTCGGCGCGGACTATTCCGATGAGGAGATCGCCGCGGTCGCGAACTTTGTCACCGCCCGTTTTGGTGCCAGGGGCGCGGCGCTGAGCGCGGCCGAGGTCGCGCGGCTGCGGGCGCGGAGCTGACGCGCGCCCGCTTCCATAGCTTTCCGCGGCTTCTGCTCGGGGCCTGCCCCGCGCGTCGCATTATGTGCGGTACTGCGACCGCGGCGGCGTCGCTCTCGCTAGGATGCGTCCGGGGAGGGCGCCAGTCGTGCCACGCGTGCTCGCGATCTGTCTGGACGGTTACGAGGAGTCCGTCGGCCGGCGGCTGATGGCTGAGGGGGCCATGCCCGCCCTGCGCGACCTCGCGGGCGCGAGCGCGCGTTTTGCGCTCGATCATGGGTCCGCGCTGCGCACCGGGCTCGCCGGTGAGCACGTCGCGACGGGTCTCTCGCCGCAGGCGGCGGGCCGCTGGGCGGCGGTGCGATTCGATGCGGCGACCCATACCGTCCGCCAGGAGGGGACAGCGCTGGCGCCTTTTACCGCCCAACTCGATGCCCGCGCGGTGGTGTTCGATCCTCCGTACTTCGAGCTCGCGCGCGCGAGCGCGACCCGCGGCCTGGTCGGTTGGGGTGCGCATGATCCGGGCGTGGCATGCACGGCTCAACCGGCGGGGCTGCTCGAGGAAGTACGCTCGCGGTTCGGCCGCTATCCGGCACACCGCTGGATCTACGCGACGCCGTGGAACTCGCCCGCCGCGTCGCAGGAGATGGGCGAGCGGCTTGCGCAGGGCGTGCGCACGCGTGCGCGACTCGCGCGCTGGCTCTTTGCGGAGCGGCTGCCGGACTGGGATCTGGCCTTGCTGACGGTGAGCGAGGCGCACTCGGCGCTCGAGGGGCTGTGGCATGGCATCGATGCGGATCACCCGCTGCACCGCTGCGCCTCCGCCGCGGCCGCCGCCGGCGGTATCCGCGCCGTGTACACGGCGATCGACGCGCTGATCGGGGAGCTGCGCGGGGCCTTCCCCGACGCAATCACGGTGGTGTTCTCGATGCACGGCATGGGGCCGAACCGCTCCGATGCCGCCAGCATGCTGCTGCTCCCCGAGCTGTTGTACCGGCACGCCTTCGGCACGGCGCTCTTTCAGCGTCAGGGCGTGCCCTCGCCACTGTTGCAGGGCCAGGCGACCCTGGGCGAGGGCGAGAGCTGGGACGGCTGGGTCGCGGCGGGCTTCCCGCATTCGGCCGCGCTGCCCTCGAATCGCGATCGCGGGGGGCCGCGTATCCTGTCCCGCATCATCGGGCGGCTCGGCCTCGCTCCCGCGCGCACGCTGCGGGTGCCGCTCGACTGGATGCCGGCCGCGCGCTACCAGCCGTTCTGGCCGCGGATGCCCGCCTTCGCCCTGCCATCGTTCTACGACGGGCGCGTGCGCATCAACCTCCGCGGCCGCGAGCGCGGCGGTGTCATCGCCCCTGACCAGTACCGCACGGTTCGCGAGGAGCTGGTGTCGCTCCTCGAGGCGTGCCGGGACCCCGTGAGCGGGGAGAGCGTCGTGGCGGAGGTCGAGTATCCTGCCGCGATGAGTGCGCGCGAGGTGGGGCCCACGGAGGCGGACCTGGTGATTCTCTGGCGCGGCGCCCCTATGGGTATGCGCCATCCGCGGTACGGGCAGATCGGGCCGATTCCCTATCGCCGCACCGGCGGGCACACCGGCGGGTTGGGCTTTGCACTCCTGCAGGGGGAGCGGATTGCCGCAGGCGAGTACGGCACGCGCAGCGCCTATGACGTGGTGCCCACCCTCTTCGAACTCCTCGGTCGCGCGCCCGTCCCGGGGCTGTCGGGAAGCTCCCTGTTGCGGCCGCTGCGCCTGGCTTCCTGAGCGCGTGACTGCGCGCATCGCGGTGGCGGTCTGCACCTGGAACCGCGCGTCCTCGCTGCGGCGCGCTCTCGAGTCGATCTGCCGCGCCATCGACGTGCTCGGCGAGCCGGTACAGCTCGTGGTGGTCAACAACAATTGCACCGATCACACGGACGAGGTGACCGCCGCGCTCGCCGCGCGCCGGCCTATTACCCTCGTGCACGAGCCCCGTGCCGGCATCGCGCACGCGCGGAACGCCGCGATCCAGGCGGCGGCCGCCGACTACATCGTCTGGACCGACGATGACGTCATCGTCTCGAGCGGGTGGCTCGCGGCCTATGCGCGCGCGTTCGCCGCGCATCCGCAGGCGGTATTCTACGGCGGTCGTATTCGCCCGGCCTTCGAGCCGCAGCCGCCGGGGTGGCTGGCCGCGAGCTGGCCTCAGGTCTCCGGGATCTACGCCGTGCGTGACCTCGGCGAGCGCCCGCAGCGCATCACGCGCGAGAGCGAGCTGCCGTACGGCGCCAACTTCGCCCTCAGACTCGACGTGCAGCGGCGCCACCCCTATGACCCCCGCCTCGGCCGCCAGCCCACGAACTACTGGCTCGCGGCCGAGGAGACCCAGGTTCTGGCGCAGCTCCTCGCCGCGGGGCACGAGGGCTGGTGGGTGCCGGAGGCGGAGCTCGTGCACTGCATTCCGCGCGAGCGGCAGACCCTCGCCTTCATCGCCCGGCACGCCTTCGGTGTCGGCCAGAGCAAGGAGATCAGCGACCCCTCCGGCGGACGCTGGCGCCTGCTCGGCCGGCCGCTGTGGGTGTGGCGCAAGTGGGCCGCGGCGCTCGGCCGGGCCGGGCTCGCCGCGGCCACCGGGCGCTCACCCACCTGGCTCCCGGCCTTTTACCGCGCCGCCGAATGGAGCGGAAGGCTGGCGCCCCCGCCGATCAGGCGCCCGACGCCGCGAGGTCCCCGTGAGCGCTGACGGCGCAGGCGCGACCGCGATCCGGCTTGGGTTCGACACCGGCGGGACCTACACCGACGCCATCGCGCTCGACGCACAGCGACGCGTGCTGGCGAGCGCGAAGGCGCGCACCACGCACGGGGATCTCGCCCGCGGGATCGGGGCCGCCCTCGATAGCCTGCTCGCGGCGCTCCCGGGCGGGAGCCGCGAACAGATCGCGCTGGTGGCGGTGTCCACGACGCTCGCCACCAACGCCGTGCTCGAGGGCCGCTTCAGCCCGATCTGCACAGTGCTGGTGGGCTTCGATGAGCGCATGGTGGAGCGCACGGGGCTGCGGCGCGGCGGGGGCGGTCGCGTGGTGTGCGTGCGCGGCGGGCACGACGCGGCCGGCGATGAGGCCGAGCCACTGGATGAAGCGGCGGTGGATGCGGCGCTCCGCGAGCATGCGGCGAGCGTCGAGGCCTTCGCGGTGGCCAGCCTTTTCTCGGTCCGCAATCCCGCCCACGAGTTGCGCGTGCGCGAGCGGATCCGCGCCGCCTGCGGTAAGCCGGTGACCTGCAGCCACGAGCTCAGTGCGCAGCTCGATGCGCCGCGCCGCGCCCTGACCGCCGCGCTCAACGCCCGCCTCACCCCGCAGATCCGGCACCTGATGGATTCGATGCAGGAAGTGCTCGGGCGCGGGCACATCCGCGCCCCGCTCATGGTCGTGCGCGGCGACGGTACCCTCGTCAACGCCGCCGTGGCCCTCGAGTACCCGGTGGAGACGGTGCTGTCAGGCCCCGCCGCGAGCGTGGTGGGCGCGAGCTTCCTCAGCGGCCGACACGACTTCGTGGTCTCCGACATGGGCGGTACGAGCACCGACGTCGCGGTCGTCGCCGGCGGACGTCCAGTGGTGCGGCCCGAAGGGGCGGTGATCGGCGGCTGGCGCACCATGGTGCAGGCGATCGACGTCCACACCTGTGGCCTGGGGGGCGACAGCGAGGTGGCCTTCGATCGCGAGCGACGGCTGTGCGTGGGGCCGCGCCGCGTGGTCCCGCTCAGCCTCTTCGGGCAGCAGTTCCCGAGCGTGCGGGCCGAGCTCACGCAGCTGGCCGTCGCGGCGGCGCTGCCGCCCTTCGCCGGACAGTTTGCGCTGCGCACGCCGGGCCCGGCGCCCACGGGGCTAGACCGGCTCGAGCAGCGGGTATTCGAGGCGCTCGCTACCAGCCCCCGCCGCGCGGACACGGTGGCGCGCACGGCGCCCGGGGCCGAGGCGCTGCGGCGCCTGGTGGACCGAGGCCTTGCGACCCTCTCCGCCTTCACCCCGAGTGATGCACTGCATGTTCTCGGACGTCAGCGCGGCTGGTGCGTCGAGTCTGCGCGCTTAGGTGCGGCGGTGCTGGCGCGCGAGGAGCGCGCCGCGAGCGCGCGCCGCGAGGCGGACTCGCCCGAGGGTATCTGTCAGCGCACCTACGAGGAGGTCGTACGGCGTTCGGTTGGTGCCGTAATAGAGACGGTGCTCGCGCGGGATCCGGGCGTGGAGATCGGCCGGGCGGGCACGTTCCGGCGTCTCTCGGAGGAAGTCGCGGCCGGGCGCGCCTTTTCGCAGGTGCTGGAGGTCACCGTGCGGCTCGCGACCCCGCTGATCGCGATCGGCGCCCCCGCGGCCGCCTATTACGGGGAAGTGGCGCGGCGGCTCGGCGCGCTGCTGCAGGTGCCCGAGCATGCCGCCGTGTGCAATGCGATCGGCGCCGCGGCCGGGATGGTGTCGGAAGTTTGCGAGCTCACGGTGAACCAGCCGGCACTCAATCTCTTCCGGCTGCACGATCCGGCGGGCAGCCGCGATTTCGCCGACCCGCAGGCCGCCATCGAGGAAGGCCGCCGGCTCGCGCGCGAGTACGTGCTCGCCGCGGCGCGGCGCAGCGGCGCCCACGAGCCGCACGTCGAGATCACGGTGCACGAGCGCCGCGCGCGTAGCGACAGCGGTGATGAATACCTTGCCGAGGCCACCGTGTCCGCCCGCGCCACCGGGGTGCCGGTGATGGGCGCCGCCACAGACGGCAACGCAGCCCCGGCTCCACGCTGAGCCCGGCCGCTCACATGGCCCGGTCGTCGATGCCGTCCAGACTCGACCAGCTCCCATCCGGCGCGCGCATCATGTAGTGCGTCCCGGCCTCGATTACGGTCGTGCCGGCGTTCTCGGCGACGAACGCAGTACGTGGCAGCGTCGCGACGTAATCGCCGAGGCCGGCGCCCTCGCCGAGGAAGGGATTGTGGCTGATGAATCGCGCCAGGATCTCATTGAGCGCCGGATAGCTGAGGTGGTCGTCGATCTTCAGCTGCGTCCCAGGCGCGGGACGCGCCCCATTGATGAGGGTGATCGCCACCGGCACCCGGGCGATGGCCGCCGTCGGTATCTCGCGCAGCCCCTGGATCTGCCGGCGGTCCCCGCCGAGCGCCGCTCCGTGCTCGGCGATCAACACGACCACCACGCGCCGGCCCGAGGCGCGCAGCAGCTCAAGAAAACGCCCGACGTCCCGGCTGAAATTCGTCAGGCGGGCGCCGTAGGAGGAGTCGGAGTGGGCGCCGGTCACGAGGCGGTTGCCGTCGTGCAGGCTGATGCTGTTGTAGTAGAGCACGACGCGCGGTGCAGGCTCGCTCTGGCGCTTCGCCCACCAGCGCGACAGGACCGAGTAGTCGCTGTACACCGGCGTGCCGTCGAAGGCGGTCTCGGCGACGCTCGCGCCGCTATTGTCCTCGAGGGGCACCGTGACGCCACCACGGTCGCGCACGTCGGCGAAGAAGTTGCCGAAATGGCCGTCGTGGTTCATGGCCCACTGGGGGGCGAAGCCTGCGTTCTGCAGGCCATCGACCACCAGGCAGCCGGCCTCGGCCGGATCGTAGAGCCTGGCCTCGGGGGTCTCGCCGCACGCGCCGCGCAGCAGGCGGATGGCCGCCGGCCCGCTGTAACTCGCCCCGGACCCGAAATTGGTGAGCAGCAGGTCGAAGCTGCCGAACAGCCCCGCCGGGCTGACCTGCAGGGTGCGCAGGTCATCCCAGGAGAGCGAGCAGACATGCAGCAGCACGATGTCGAAGGCAGGTTCGTCCGCGGCCGCGCGGTTAAAGCGCACATGGAGCTGCTTCTGTTGGGCATAGAACTCAGCGAGCTGCTGATCAAGGGCGGGGGGCGTGAGGTCGACTTCGGCGCGCGCAGCTGCACCGGTCGCGGCCGCCGCGCGTGGCACGGTCGCCACGGCGAGATGGCGCGCGGTCGGCGCCAGCAGCACCGCGAGGATACCGGCGAACACGAAGGTGCTCAGGCGCAGCTTGCGGCGCGCCAGGCCGTAGAGCAGTGCGGTGGCGGCGACGCTCGCCACCAGTTGCCCGCTCAGCACCCGGCCGGCGAGCTCGGCCAGGTAGGCGGCACTGAAGGTGCTGAGATTGCGCAACGCCTCGAGCGCGCGCGGCAGGGGCGGTAGAAACGAGTCGTGATAGAGCAGCACGATCCCCAGCGGTAGGGCGATCAGATTCTTGGCGAAGCGTTGCTGCACGTTGCGCGGCGGCAGCGCGGTGAACACCGCCAGGGCGAGATTGAGCCACGGGCTGAAATCCAGGCGGCCGAGCCCGTACAGCGCGAGCTTGCCGAGGAAATAAGCGCTCCAGAGGCCCATGGCCTAACCTGCCGGCGCGGCGGCCTGCCGCCACGCGAGCAGCCGGTGCCGCAGGCTCTGCAGCAGCCGCACGTAGCCTGTGGCGCCGAAGGAGAACACCTCCGCGAAGCTGGCCAGCGGCTTGTCCTCGCGGATACCGCTGTCCCAGTCCTTCCAGGCATCGCGCGCACCGAACGTGCAGCGCACGTAAGCGCGCTGCTGCGCTACGCTCAGCTCTTCCAGCAGCAGCCCGACGTGCTCGGCGCGCACCGTGGCGACCTCCGCCGGGAACTCGTGCGGGCCGTCATCGGCGGTGAGCGTGACGCGCACCCGGGTACCGACGCTCAGCGGCTGCGGGATGCTGAGCGTGAGTCCGAGGCCGGCCATCGCGAAGTCGCTGGTCTCGCACGCGATCCACCCGCCGCTCGGCAAGTGCAGCGTCGCCGGCAGGCGCTTGGGCACGCGCGGCGCGGCGCGCACCTGGCGGGTCTCGGCCGCGACGCCGAGCACCGCCCCGAGCAGGATGATGTTGAAGAGAGTCCAGATGAGGTTGAGCAGCACCGTGTCGGCCTCGAAGGCATTCCAGAACAGCAGCCGCGGCACGGCGACCAGCGCACCGCCCGCGTTCAACAACACCAGCACCAGGTAGGGCATGGCGATGCGCCAGTCGAAGAACTCGCGCTCGACCAGACCCCCCTTGGCGGTGACGTTGAACTTGCCGCGATGCGGGGCGAGCAGCGCGACCGTGGTTGGCAAAGCGATGTACCACGACAGCACCGCCTCATACGCCTCGTTCCAGAAGGAGTGCCGGAAACGTCCCTGGATGTGCGAGTTGGCCAGGCTGGACTGCACCAGGTGGGGACCGGCATAGAGCGCGATCGAGGCGGCGGCGGCGTTGATGATGTGGAACTGGAAGTAGAGGTAGGCGAGCGGTGCGGTGAGGAATACCAGGCGCGGCACGCCGGAAAAGAAATGCAGCATGGCGTTGCTGTAGCAGAGCCGCTGCAGGGCCGTCAGGCCCGGGCCGAACAGCGGGTTGTCGAGGCGGAAGATCTGCGCCATGCCGCGCGCCCAGCGGATGCGCTGGCCGATGTGCCCCGACAGGCTCTCGGTGGCGAGTCCGCCCGCGAGCACCTCGCGCAGGTAGGCGGTGGTGTAGCCGCGGCGGTGCAGCTTCAGGGCGGTGTGCGCATCCTCGGTGACCGTCTCAACGGCTATGCCACCGATCTCCTGCAGCGGGCCGCGTCGCAGCACCGCGCAGGAGCCGCAGAAGAACGCGGCGTTCCACAGATCGTTGCCGTCCTGGATCAGACCGTAGAACAGGTTGCCCTCGTTCGGCACCCGGCGGAAGGTGCCGAGGTTGCGCTCGAAGGGGTCGGGAGAAAAGAAGTGGTGCGGGGTCTGCAGCATCGCGCAGCGCGTGTCCTTCAGAAACCAGCCCATGGTGGTGGTGAGGAAGGTCCGTACCGGGATGTGGTCGCAGTCGAAGATCGCGACGAACTCACCAGCGGTCACCCGCAGTGCGTGATTCAGATTGCCGGCTTTGGCGTGAGCGTTGTTGCTGCGCACCAGGTATTCGGCACCGCACTCGGACGCAAACTCACGAAAGGCTGCACGGCGTCCGTCATCGAGGATGTAGACCTTGAGGCGGTCGGCGGGCCAGTCGAGGTTCAGCGCGGCGAGTACCGTCGGGCGCACCACCTCCAGCGGCTCGGTGTAGGTGGGCACGTAGACGTCGACGCTGGGCCAGAGCGCGCGCTCGCGTGGCAGGGCGACCGGCTTGCGACGCAGCGGCCGCGCATTCTGCGCATAGCCGAGCAGCATGATGAGCCAGGTGTAGCATTCGGCGGCGAGTAGGCCCGCGCCGAAAAACAGCTCGAATCCGCCGCTCAGATCCATGGTGTGCGTGCAGCGCCACCAGACGTAGCGCGAAGAAGCCACGATCGAGAAGGTGATGAGCAGCAGTCCCGGCCCGTAACCGGGCAGCTGCCGCACGAGCAGGCTGAGCAGCCACATGAGGGCGAGCAGGGCGAGCTGCGGCCCGGTCTCGAGCGGGGTGGTGGCAATCAGCGCGAAGCTGGCGAACGCCAGCACGTTGAGACCGATCCGGGTGGTGCGGCCTGCGGCCAGGTAAGCGCTGGCCAGCACGGCCGAGTAGCGCTCGAGACCCGCCGCGAGACCGTACAACAGCGGCGCGAGTCGCGGCGCCAGAGGGTAGTGCAGCAGCGCGGCGAGAGAGGCCACCGGGCGGCGTTGCGCCGCCTCTTCCGGCTGCGACCAGGGCCCGGAGGGCGGCGCTAGCAGTGTCAGGTGCAAGGCCCAAGCGCGCACGCTGCGCAGGTTGACGATGCCGATCTCCGTCGCCACCTTGAGCACCAGCGGACGCAGCGGCCGGCGCAGCCACGCCGGCCACGGACGCGCGAGCTCCGGCGGCAGCACGATCAGATGCCACAGCCAGCGGGCGAACTCCTGCGCCCACCCGACCTGCAGTGGCCGGCCGGGCGGAGTGAGCAGCGGTGGCACGCGCAGCCGCAGGGTCTCGCTGGAATCAAGCATCGCGAGCGCATTGTCCGGGCCTGCCGGCCGGCAAACGTGCTGTGGCTAACAGTTTTTTGAATTAATCCGGACTGGCACAACGCCTCGCCGGTCACATTGTGTTAAACGCTTGGCCACCTTGGGAATTTACCCGGAGTACCAGTCCGGTCCATGAAAACGGGGACGCTGATTTCGAGCGGCATCGTGGCCGCCGGGCTGCTGAGCCTGATCGGCCCGGCGCGCGCCGCGCCGGCCGGCACCGCGCCCAACCGCGAGCCTGCGCCGCAGGAGATGCGGGCTACCTTCGCCGAGCTGGGGGCGGGCGCCTTGTCGCTGCAGGGGGTCGCGGCAAGTGGCGGGGTGAACTTCGGCGTCCGCGCCGATCAACTGGTGACCGGCGCCACCCTGCACCTACGCATGACCGCCTCCCCGGCCCTGATCCAGGAGCTCTCTCACCTGCGCGTCACCCTGAACACGCAGACGGTGGCGGCACTGACCCTCAACCGCGCGGACGCCGGGCATCCGGTCGAGCGCGCGATTCCATTGGACCCGCGCTACTTCAGCGACTACAACCACCTGCAGCTCGATCTGGTGGCGCACTACACCACCGGCTGCGAGGACCCGCAGCACTCCTCGCTGTGGCTGCAGATCGCGGCCGACAGCGACGTCACATTGACACTGCGGCCGCTTGAGTTGCGCGACGATCTGGCGTTGCTGCCGGCGCCGTTCTTTGATGCGCACGACAACCGTCCGCTCGTGCTGCCGATCGTGCTCGGCGCGCATGCGCCGCGGGGGGTGCTGCGCGCCGCGGGGGTCGCCGCCTCCTGGTTCGGCCTGCTCGCCGACTACCGCGGGGCACGCTTTCCGGTGAGCTTTGAGACGCTGCCTACCAGCCACGCACTGGTGTTCGCGACCAACGACTCACGCCCGGCCTCGCTCGGCTTACCGCTGGTGCAGAGCCCGACGGTGCGTCTCATCGACCATCCCACCGATGCTGCGCTGAAGCTGCTCGTCTTCCAGGGGCGCGACGAGAGCCAGCTGCGGCAGGCGGTCGAGGCAGTGGTCCTGGGGGATGCGGTGCTCAGCGGCAGCTCCGCCACCGTCGAGGCGGTGAGCTACGCGCGTCGGCTGCCCTATGACGCGCCGCGCTGGCTGCGCAGTGACCGGGCGGTGCGACTCGGCGAGCTGATCCAGGATCCGGCTCAGCTGCAGGGACAGGGGGTCGCCCCGCAGCCGATGAGCGTGAACCTGCGCCTGCCGCCGGACCTTTTCACCTGGAACAAGGCGGGCGTGCCGGTGGACGTGCACTACCGCTACACCGCCCCGGCCGAGCGCGACAACTCGGTGCTCACGGTGGCGATCAACAATCAGCTCCTGCGCTCGTACCGGCTCGCCCCGGAGAGCGGCGTGGAGGGGGATGGCCGTTTCACGGTACCGCTGCTGCAGGGCGATGGCTCGCGCCAGACGCGCGGACTGCTGATCCCGGCCTTCCAGCTCGCCAGCGACAACCAGATGGTGTTCCAGTTCTCGATGGACTTTCACCGGGAGGCGAACTGCAAACAGGTTTTCATCGACAACACGCGCGAGGCGATCGACCCGGACTCGACGGTCGACGTCTCCAGCTTTGCCCACTACACCGCGCTGCCGAACCTGGCGCTGTTCGTCAACGCCGGCTTTCCCTTTACCCGCTATGCGGACCTGGCCGAGACGGGCTTCGTTCTGCCAGCGGCCGATGATGCGGCCGCGCTCGAGGAGCTCTATTTCCTGCTCGGCCGCATGGGTAGGCAGACGGGCGCGGTCGGACTCGGCTACCGGTTGCTCGATGCCCAGCAAGCAATGCGCGCCACCAATCTCGATCTCATCCTGCTGAGCGGATCACAGGGCGAACCGCTGCTGCAGCGCTGGCAGACCGACCGGCCGCTCACCCTGGCGGGACTGTCACGCGATTTTCGGCGGCTGGCGCCCGCCATGCGGGAGAGCTTCCTGCCCGGCGGCGGGCCGGGCGCGGCGGCGCCGCCGCGCGTGCAGCTGCGGGCCGACGGGGACATCGCGGCGCTCGAGAGCTTCGAGTCGCCGCTGAGTGCCGGTCGCACGGTGGTCGCGCTGCTCGGGCGCGATGCGGCGGCGGCGCGCGCGCTGGTGTCGACCCTCAACGACGACAGCAAGGTGCCCCTGATCCGGGGCGAGCTGGCGGTGATCCGCCATCAGGGCGTGCAGAGCTTCGAGGGGCCGCGCCATTACTACGTGGGTTCGCTCTCATTCTGGCAATGGCTGTGGTTTCACCTGTCGCGCCAGACGGTGCTTCTCATCGGGCTGACGCTGCTGGTGGCGCTTGCGGCCGGCCTGCTCGTGTACGGACGGCTCGAGCGGCGCGTCAAACGACGCCTCGAAGGCCAGGGGAAGTGAGCGCATGGCGCACCGCATCTTCGGCGGGCTGCTCTGCGCGGCCCTGTTGCTGAGTGACCCCGCCGCGGGTGCGGGCCGTTGCGCGGCCTGGCCCGCCTGGGAGTCCTTCAAGCACTTCTATATCAGCGCCGATGGCCGCGTCGTCGATGCGAGCACCGCGCAGGCGGTCACGGTCTCCGAGGGTCAGGCGTACGCGCTGCTGTTCGCCCTCGCGGCGGATGACCGCCCGGGCTTTGAGCGCATCTGGCGCTGGACCAGGAACAATCTCTCTGCCGGCGATGCCGAGCACGTGCTGCCGGCCTGGCGCTGGGGACGAGCCGGGGAGGGCACCTGGGGAGTGCTCGATCACAACTCCGCGGCCGATGCCGATCTATGGCTCGCCTACGCGCTGGCCGAGGCGGGACGGCTGTGGCACTCCGGCCCCTACAGCGAGCAGGGGCGCATCACCGCCGCGCTCGTGCTGCGAGACGAGGTCGCGCTCATTCCCGGGCTCGGGGCGACTCTGCTGCCGGGTCCGCGCGGTTTCGTGCAGCAGCAGACCTGGCGCCTGAATGCGAGCTACCTTCCGCTGCAGGTGCTGCGTCGCCTGCAGAGCTCCGGCGATGCGCCCCTGTGGATGGCCATCAGCGAGTCGGCGCAGCGGGTCATCGTCGGTTCGGCCCCCCACGGCTACGCCGCGGACTGGATCCTGTACCACGAGAACCGGGGATTCACGGCGGATACCGCCACGGAGGGGGCCGGGAGCTACAACGCCATCCGCGTCTATCTGTGGGCGGGCATGCTGGCGGATGACGATCCGCAGGCACCGCGCCTGCTGCGCCAACTCGCGCCGCTCGCCGAAAGTGCCGCCCGCGGCGGGGTACCCGAGTCGGTCAACACCGAAACTCTGACGACAAGCGGTCACGCCCCGGTTGGATTCCTGGCCGCGCTGCTGCCGTTGTGGGTGCGTCTGAAGCTGGCCGAGCCCATCCAGGCAGCCCGACAGCGCCTCGCTGCCGAAGCGCTGCGCGACGACCAGCATTACTACAGCGACGTCCTGAGTCTGTTCGGGCTGGGGTGGCTCGAGGGGCGGTTGCGCTTCGACCGTGCCGGGCAATTGCATCCACAATGGACGACTGCGTGCACCGAGCACTGACGGGGGCGTGCGCGCTTGCCTGGTGCGCGCTGCTCGCAGCCGCTCCGGCGCCTTGGCCGTCTGCCGAACAGCAGCTGCTGCACAATGCCCGCTTCTGGGAGGCCCACCAGCGCGGGGACCTCGCGCGGTTGGCGCTGAAGAAGCTCGTGGCTGCACGGCCCGACCGGCCGGAGCCCCTGGTGGAGCTGGGCGAGCTCGATCTGAGGTTGAACGATTTTCAGGCGGCCACGGAAGTCGAGACCGAGCTCCAACGGCGCTTCGCCGGCAGGGCGGAGAGCGCAGACTTCGCCACCGCGCTGCGCGTGGCCACGCGCGATCGGCTGCGGCTCGCCTCCGTGCGTCGCCTGCTGGAGCTCCACCGCACCGGTGAGATGCGGGCCGAGCTCATTCGGCTATTCCCCGCGGGCCCCCCCGGTGGTGCGCTTGGTATCGAGTATGCGTTGCTGCTGGCGCGTACGCCCGGTGGCCTCGCGGCCGCCCGCGCGTACCTGTCGCGGCTCGCCGCGGTGCATCCGGGCGACCCGCGCTATCAGCTCGCGATCGCGCAGCTCATGGTCCGCGACCCTTCCACCGCGCTCGCGGGCGTGACGCTGCTGGAGCAGCTTCGACGCCGGGATGATGTGCGCAGCGACGATGCCGACCAGTTGCTCGCCGCTGGACTGGTGCAGCTCGGAGCGGGTAAGGCCCCTGAGCCGACCCTCAAGGCCTATCTGGCCCGCAATCCAGCCGATAGCGAGCTCGTGGCGCTGCGGCGTACGCAGCAGCGCTTGGTCGAGGAGCGCCAGCTGCAGTCGGCCGCGGACACGGCACATGTGCTGCCGCTCCTGCAGCGGCGCGTAGCGCGCGATCTCGCAACCGGGGCGGTGCCCGGCGCAGCGCAGATGGCAGTGCGCGCTTGGCTCGAGCGCAGTCAGGCATCGCTGGCCGCGCGCCAGGAGCGACGCGCCAGTGCCGAGCTGCGCGCCGCGCTCAGCCTGCAGCGCGCGCAGGAAGACATGGCAATCGCGAGCGCGCGTGAGCTGGACGCGCTGGGCTACCCGGACGAGGCTGATGCGTTGCTCGCCGCGGCGATCCAGCGCAGCCCAGGCTCCGACTGGCTGTTCGAGACCCGCGTCCGGGGTCTCATCGCCGCGGGTGATCCCGGTCTCGCCTTGGTACTCCTGCATGAGCGCCCGTTGCGCGGCAAGTGGACCGCTCCTTCACGAGATGCGCTGCGCTCCGGTGCCCTCCAGGCGCGCGCGGACGCGGAGGCGAAGGCCGGCCGTACCGACGCCGCGATCGCGGCCCTCGAGGTGGCCGTGCGCCTGACACCGCGTGACCCGTGGCTGCGCTATCGGCTGGCCGGCTACTACAACGCGCGCGGTGAGGCGGGACTTGGACGGGAGCTGATGGCGGGGGGTGCGGCGGCCGCGCCGGACCTGGCGGAAATGAGTTATGCACAGGCGTTGTACTTGTCACACCTGGAGGCCTACGGCGAGGCGCTGGCGGCGCTGGACCGCGTCCCGGAGCCGCAGCGCACTGAGGGCATGCGCTCGCTATACGCCCGCATGGAGGTGGCCGACGCGCGCGTCGCGGCACGGCGACTGGTCGCAGCGGGGGAGCTGACGGCGGCCCGCGCCAGGCTACTCGCGCTCGAGCCTCTTGCGGCACACAGCTTCGAGCGCGCGCGAGACCTCGCCTACGCCTGGATAGAGCTCGGTGAATCCGAGCACGGCGTTGCGCTCATGGAACCCTACCTTGCCGGCAGCCCGAAGGCGGAGGTCCTCCTCGCGGCGGCGCAGGTGCTCAACAGCGCCGAGGACGACACGCGCCTGCGGCCGCTGCTCGCGCGGCTGCGCGCCGCCGGGGACCTCGATGCCCCCGGTCAGGCGGAGTTGCGACGACTGCAGCGCGGGTTCGACCTGCGCGAGGTCCGCGCAAGCGAGCGGCGGCACGACTACGCGCAGGCGGCGCACCGCCTTGATGAGCTCCTGGCGCTCGAGCCACGGGACCGTACG
>JAFAPI010000183.1 GCA_019247195.1 Gammaproteobacteria bacterium | reverse complement strand
GCGCTCCGGCCACAGGCGCGAGATCTCCGCCGCGAGCTCCCGGCGCACCTGGATGCGGTAACCGCCGGCGGTCTCCTTCAGCTCGATGCCGCGCCCTTCGTACTCCTTCGCCAGCTGGGTGAGCGCCGCCCGCAGCTCCGCGGTGCTTGGTCCGCCGGACTCGGCGAACAGGCGCTGCAGCTCGGCCAGCGGCAGCGGGTTGCCCGCGGCGAGCAGCGCCGCCTCGACCACGTTCTTCACGTACGACTCGCTCATGGCTCTCCCTCGTGCCCGCCAGGCTCAGGTGCCGGTGGCGGCTCCTCCGAGCTCACCACGTGCAGCGCACGCGCCTGCGTGGCCGCGCGCACGTGCAGCGGCCCGTAAGCCTCGGCCTGCACTATATCGATCAGCCCCTCGCGCATCAGCTCGAGAATGGCGACGAAGGTCACCGTGACGCCCATGCGTCCCTCCTCGGCGCGGAACAGCGCGAGAAACGGCACGAACTGCTGGCCGGCCAGCCGAGCAAGGATGTCGCTCATGCGCTCCCCAACGGAGAGCCGCTCGCGCTGGATGTGGTGATGGGCGAACATCTGCGCGCGCGCCACCACGTCCTTGAAAGCCACCAGCATCTCCTGCAGCGTGATCTGTGGCAGGGCGCGCACCGTCTGCCGTTCCTTGAGGGGCGCGGACACCGCCCACAGGTCGCGCTCGAGCCGCGGCAGCGCATCGATCGCCTCGGCGGCGCGCTTGAAGCGCTCGTACTCCTGCAGCCGCCGCACCAGGTCGGCGCGCGGATCCGCTTCCTCCTCGCTGCTCTTCGGGCGTGGCAGCAGCATCCGCGACTTGATCTCCGCCAGCGTGGCCGCCATCACCAGATACTCGCCGGCGAGCTCGAGCTGCAGGTCCTGCATCAGCTCGATGTACTGCATGTACTGGCGGGTGATCTCCGCCAGCGGGATGTCGAGGATGTCGAGGTTCTGGCGGCGAATCAGATAGAGCAGCAGATCGAGGGGGCCTTCGAAGGCCTCGAGGAATACCTCGAGTGCCTGCGGCGGAATGTACAGGTCACGCGGCAGCTCCGAGACCGGCTCGCCGTTCACCACCGCGAAGGGCATCTCGACCTGCTCGGGGGGCAGAGCGGCGGCGGGCGCGGAGGCGGCGTTCGAGACGACGATCTTGAGCTCGGGACGGGGCTTCATGGGGGTCAGTCCGGCCGCAGGTGCATGGCGTGGCGCACCACGTCCAGTGTCTGGCGCGCGGCATCGCGCGCCTTCTCATTGCCCTCGCTGACGATGTTGCGTACCAGCTCCGGGTTGTCCTCGAACTCCTGGGCGCGACGGCGCATGCCGCCGATCTCCTCCACGACCTTGTCGATCAGCGGCTGCTTGCATTCCAGACAGCCGATGCCGGCGCTGCGGCAGCCTTCCTGCACCCAGCGGCGCGTCGACTCGTCGGAGTAGATCTTGTGCAGATCCCACACCGGGCACTTCTGCGGGTCGCCCGGGTCGGTGCGGCGCACGCGTGCCGGATCGGTCTGCATCGCGCGCAGCTTGGTGACCACGCTGTCGGGGTCCTCGCGCAACCCGATGGTGTTGCCGTAGGACTTGGACATCTTGCGGCCGTCGAGCCCGGGCACCTTGGGGGTGCTGGTGAGCAGTACCTGCGGCTCGGGCAGCAAGGTGACACCCGTGCCCTCCAGGAAGCCGAGCAGCCGCTCGCGATCGGCTACCGTGATGCGATTGTTACTCTGCACCAGCGCTTGCGCGCGCTGCAGCGCCTCGGTGTCGCCGCTCTCCTGGAACTTGCGCCGCAGCTGCTTGTAGTTGCTGCTGTTGCGTCCGCCGAGGCTCTTCACCGCCCGCTCGGCCTTGGCGGCGAAGTCCGGCTCGCGGCCGTACAGGTGGTTGAAGCGGCGGGCCGTCTCGCGCGTGAGCTCGACATGCGCGACCTGGTCCTCGCCCACCGGTACGTAGGCGGCGCGGTAGACGAGGATGTCGGCGCTCTGCAGCAACGGGTAGCCGAGAAAACCGTAGGTGGCCAGATCCTTCTCCTTCAGCTGCTCCTGCTGGTCCTTGTAACTCGGCACGCGCTCGAGCCAGCCGAGCGGCGTAATCATCGACAGCAGCAGGTGCAGCTCCGCGTGCTCCGGCACCTGCGACTGGATGAACAAGGTCGCGACCCCTGGATTGAGGCCGGCGGCCAGCCAGTCGATCAGCACCTCGCGCACGTGCTCCTGCAGCGCGCTCGTGTCCTCATAGCCGGTGGTGAGCATGTGCCAGTCGGCAATGAAGAAGTAGCACTCGTACTGGTACTGCAGCTCGACCCAGTTGCGCAGCGCCCCGTGGTAGTTGCCCAGGTGCAGCCGCCCGGTGGGGCGCATGCCCGACAATACCCGGCGCGAGGGCGCGGGCGAACTCATGTGCTGCCCCGGACGGGGGCGGCGCGGCGACGATCGGGATGGGGGACGGGATCGGCAGCCCGGCGGCGTGCGCGACGGGCCCTGGCGCTGGTGCTCACGGAGCTGAATTATAGCGCACTCAGGGCGCGCGACCGGTCAACGGCCCGAGCGCGCCCTTGCCCGCGCGCACCACGCGCGGCGGCGTCAGCGACAGGTCGACGACCGTCGTCGGCTCGACTCCGCAGTCGCCCCCATCGAGCACGGCGTCCAACTCCGCCGCGAGACGCGCCGCGATCTGTCGCGCCTGGGTGAGCGGTGTTGGCTCGGCGGCCAGGAGCAGCGTTGAGCTCATCAGCGGTTCGCCGAGCGCCCGCACCAGCAGGCGCGGCACCGGGTGCGCCGGAATGCGCACGCCGATCGTGCGGCGCCGCGCGTGCTGAGCCGGTCGCGGTACCGCGCGGGTCGCGGGCAGCAGGAAGGTGTAGGGCCCCGGCAGGCACGCGCGCAGCAGCCGAAACTGCCAGGTATCCAGGCGCGCGAAGTGCCCGAGCATGGCGAGGTCGGCGCATACCAGGGTGAAGTGATGGTGGCGGTCGGCGCCCCGCAGGCGTCGGACGCGCTCGAGTGCGCCGCGGTCGCCCAGACCCCAGCCGAACGCGTAGCAGGAATCGGTCGGGTAGGCGATGAGACCTCCGGCGCGCACGATTTCCGCCGCGCGCCGGATCAGACGCGGCTGCGGATCGATCGGGTGCAGCTCGAGGAATTCGGCCATCGACCTGGGGATGGAACGTGGAAGTTGCCCGCGGCGCGTGACAATATACGCGGCCCTCCGTCGGGCCTACCCCGGGATCTCCCGCCGATCCATGCAGTCCCTGCTCGAGCTCGCGCCGCTGCTGGCTTTTTTCCTCGCCTACTACCTGCGCGGCCTTTACGTGGCGACCGCGGTGCTGATGGTGGCGATGCTGGCGCTGCTCGCGCTCGACTGGCTGCGCACGCGGCGCATTCCGCCGCTGCATGGCGTCTCGACCGCGCTGGTGCTGCTGTTCGGCGGCGCGACGCTGCTGCTGCACGACAAACAGTTCATCCAGTGGAAACCGACCGTATTTTTCTGGCTGCTGGCGCTCGCCTTCCTCTGCAGTTCCTGGCTCGGCTCGCGGACCCTCGCCGAGCGGCTGCTCGGCGCTGCGCTCGCCGAACACCTCCAGGTGAGCGAGCGGCAATGGCGGCTGCTCAACCTGTGGTGGGTCCTGTTCTGCGTGCTGCTCGGGGCGCTCAACCTGATCGTCCTGCGCTACTTCAGCGAGGCGGTTTGGGTGGCACTGAAGGTGGGAGACTCGGTGTTGACCCTGCTCTTCGTGCTGGGGCAGGTCCTGTGGCTCGCCACGCGCCAGCCGCGTTCGCCGGCCAAGGCGTCCTCCTCATGACGCCCGCCAGCGCCGCGGTGATGCAGCGCATGCGCGCGGCGCTCGAGCAGGCCCTCGCTCCGACGCACCTCGAGATTCTCGACGACAGCGCGCGCCACGCGGGCCACCCGGGGGCCGCCGGCGGCGGGCACTACCGGGTCAGCCTGGTGGCGGCCGGCTTTCGCGGCTGCAGCGCCCTCGAGCGGCATCGGCTGGTGTACGCGGCGCTCGCGCCCTTGCTGTCCGGCGCGGTGCACGCGCTCAACATTCGCGCCCGCACCCCCGAGGAAGGCCCTTAGCCGGGTCGCGAACCAAGCCGCCCCCCCTCGCTCTATATCCACAGTTCCGTCCTCCTTCTCACATCGGAAAGCACTCGTATGAAGCAGCTCGCCTCCTCGATCACCGTCGTCGCGCTGGGCGCCCTGGCCGCCTGCCAGCCCAAGGGAGCCGCACCCACCGGCGGCGCCGCCACCGACACCTCGCCGGTGGTAGCGCGGGTGGATGGCAGCCCGATCACGCGCGATTTCTACGAGTTCTACATCAAGGGGATCACCGGCAAGAGCTCCGCCGAACTCACCGCCCAGCAGCGCTCGGTGGCACTCGACAACCTGATCCGCGCCAAGCTGGTCGCCGAGCAGGCGGTGCGGGACGGGCTCGACAAGAGCGGGGACACCGCCTACCTGCTCGACCTCTCGCGCCTGAACGTGCTCGAGCAGGCCGTATCGGACAAGTACCTCAAGGATAAGAAGCCGAGCGAGCAGGAGCTGCGTGCGGAGTACGAGAATCAGATCAACCAGATGCCGAAGCTCGAGTACCACGCGCGCCACATCCTGGTGGCGACCGAGCCCTTCGCGCAGAAGGTCGTCGAGCGCCTGGAGAAGGGCGAGAAGTTCGAGGACGTCGCCAAGCGCGAGTCCATGGACCCCTCCAAGACGAGCGGTGGCGATCTCGGCTGGTTCTCGCCCGACCGCATGGTACCGGCGTTCTCCGGCGCGGTGATGGCACTCAAGCCCGGCGAATACACCCACAAGCCGGTGCAGACGCAGTTCGGCTGGCACGTGATCCAGCTGCTCGACACGCGCGATGTCACGCCCCCGCCCTATGACCAGGTCAAGTCGCGGCTGGAGCAGGTGGTGCAGGCGAAGAAGTTTCGCTCGTACGCGGATGAGCTGATGCGCAACGCCAAGATCGAGAAGCTCGACAAGGAGGCCTCGGGCAGCACTGCACCCCCGCAGTCGCCCGCGGCACCCTCAGCCGGGCCCGCACCGGCCGCGCCCGACAAGAAGTGATCCGCCGCCCGCCGACGCCCCGCAGCCTCACTCCGCGCCGAGCAGCTTGAGCAGCGCGGCCTCATCGAGCACCGGGATGCCGAGGGCTTGGGCGCGGGCGAGCTTGGAACCGGCGTCTGCGCCGGCGACCAGATAGCTCGTCTTCTTCGAGACGCTGCCGGCGATCTTGGCGCCGCGCGCCGTGAGCGCCTCCGCGGCAGCCTCGCGCGTCAGACTCTGCAGCGTACCGGTCAGCACGAAGGTGCGTCCGGCGAGCGGCCGTTCCGCCGCGGGCGCGGGCATGTCCGGCCAGCTCACGCCTTGCCGTTGCAGATCCTCCAGCACCGCGCGGTGGTCGGGCGAGGCAAAAAAGGCCGCCACGTGGGCGGCGACGACCGGACCGACGTCGGGCACCTGCTGGATGGCTGCGACGTCCGCCTGCAGCAGCCGCTCCAGGGTGCCGAAGTGGCGCGCCAGCGCGAGCGCGGTGGCCTCGCCCACGTCGCGGATCCCCAGGGCGTAGAGCAGTCGCGGCAGGGTGGTGCGCTTGCCGCGTGCGATGGCGGCGACCAGGTTTGCCGCCGACTTCTCGCCGAGGCGCTCCAGCTCGGTCAGCTGCGCCGCGCTGAGGCGAAACAAGTCCGCGGGCGAGCGCACCATATCCTGCTCGATCAGCTGCGCGATCACTTTGTCACCGAGCCCCTCGATGTCCAGCGCGCGGCGGCTCGCGAAGTGACGTAGCGCTTCCTGGCGCTGCGCCCGGCAGCTGAACCCACCGGTGCAGCGCGCGGCCGCCTCGCCCTCGAGGCGCAGCACGGCGGAACCGCACACCGGGCAGCGCGCCGGCAGCTCCACCGGCTCGGCGCCGGGCGCGCGACGTTCCGCCAGCACGCCCACCACCTGCGGTATGACGTCGCCGGCCCGGCGCACGGTGACCGTATCGCCGACCCGCACATCCTTGCGGCGCACCTCGTCGATGTTGTGCAGCGTCACGTTGGTGACCGTCACCCCGCCGACGAATACCGGCTCGAGGCTCGCGACCGGCGTGAGTGCCCCGGTCCGCCCCACCTGAAACTCCACCGCGCGCACCACGGTCAGCGCCTCCTCGGCGGGGAACTTGTGGGCGATCGCCCAGCGCGGCGATCGCGAGAGGAAACCGAGCCGTTCCTGGTCGGCGCGACCGTCGAGCTTATAGACCACGCCGTCGATCTGATACGGCAGGCGGCTGCGCCGCTCCCCCAGGGCCCGGTAGTACTCGAGGCAGCCGGCCACTCCGCGTACCGTACGGGTCTCGGGGGTCACCGGCAGCCCGAGTTCCCGCAGGCGGGCGAGGAGCGCGTGCTGAGAGTCCGGCAGCGCCATGCCCTCGACGACGCCAACGCCGTAGAAGAATGCCCGCAGCGGCCGCGTCGCGGTGATGCGCGGGTCGAGCTGGCGCAGGCTGCCGGCGGCGGCGTTGCGTGGATTGACGTACACGCGCTCATCGCGGGCGCGCGCCTGCGCGTTCATGCGCTCGAACCCCTTCAGGTCCATGAACACCTCGCCGCGCACCTCGAGCACCGGCGGGGCGCCCGCCGTCAGTCGCTGCGGCACGGCGCGGATGGTGCGCACGTTCGCCGTCACGTCCTCGCCGGTCACCCCGTCCCCGCGCGTCGCCGCCCGCTCCAGGCGGCCGGCGTGGTAGATCACCGTTACGGCCAGGCCGTCGAGCTTCGGCTCGGCCACGTAGTCGAGCTCGCCGCTCAGCCCCAGCCGCTCGTGGATGCGCCGGTCAAAAGCCGCCACGTCATCCTCGCGAAAGGCGTTATCGAGCGAGAGCATCGGCACCTGGTGCACGACCTCGCCGAAGGCGGTGCTCGGCGCGCCCGCCACGCGCTGGGTCGGGGAGTCGGGACTGATGAGCTGTGGGTGCGCCCGCTCGAGCTCGCGCAGTTCGAGCATCAGGCGGTCGTACTCGGCGTCCGGCACCTCCGGGTCATCGAGCACGTAGTACCGGTAGTCGTGCCGCGCGATCTGCGCGCGCAGCTCGGCGGCGCGGGCCGCCGCGTCGGCGCTCACGAGGTGGCCCCGGCCTTCAATCGCTCGCGCAGCGTGGCGATGCGCGCCGGGGTGAGAGGGCCGCCCTGCTCGTCCTGCAGCACCCCATGCAGCCGTTCGTTGAGGCTGCGCGCCGTGAACACCAGCTCATCGAAAGCCTGCGGTGGCGGTTTCGGACCCGGCAGTACCGCGAACAGCGACAACCCCCCGAAGTGCTGCGAGTCCATGGTGTCGGGATCGAAGGTGCCCGGCCGATGCAGGCCCGCGGCGCTGAGCACCGCGCGGTGCTCAGCGTCGGGCTTGTGGAAGATGTCGAAGCGACCGAGCACGAAGCCCTCCGCCGCCAGCGCCTGCCGCAGCGACCGGCCGGCGAAGCGATCCGGCTGCATCGCCACCAGGCGCAGCGCCACTACCCGTCGTTCGGGGTCGGGCGGCCACTCGACGCGCGGGGCGGCCGCGCCCGGCAGCTCGGGCAGTGCTTCACGACTCGCGGGCGGTGGCGGCAACATCTGCGGCGGCTCGGGGGTCGCGGCGCTCGGCAACTCTGGCGCGGGCGCGACCGCCTCGGCCGCGGCAGGCGGCGCCTCGTGCAGAACTGGCGCTGCCACCGCGCCGGGGGCGCCACTCGGTTCCGCGACGAGCTCGGCGGGCAAGACCTCGGCGGGCGGCTCGAGCGGGCGGGCCTCGACGGTCGGCTCCTCCGCCGCATGCGGCCCCGCTGCCTCGGACGCCTCCTGAGCCTCGGCCCCCCGGTCCTCCCCCTCGTCCGTGCCCGGTGCGTCCCTGGTCGGCGCCTCGTCGGTCTCGAAGCTCGGTAGTGCGTGCGTGGGCAGCGGCTCGTGGGCGCGCATCTCCGGCAGGGGGAGCGCACCCTCGCGCACGCGCGCGGACGGCGCCTCGGCGGGGAACTCGCGCGCCATCGGCAGCGGCGCACTGCGGTCGCTCGCCTGGCGCGGCCGTCGTCGCTCCCACCACGCCAGCGCGATCAGGAACACGATCCCGACCGCGAGCAGCACCAGGCGTAGGGAACTCATGTTCCTACTCCTTATACGGCGGCGAGACGCACCGCCTCATCGACGTCCACGGTGACCAGGCGCGACACGCCCGGCTCGTTCATGGTGACACCGATCAGCTGCGAGGCGAGCTCCATGGTGCTCTTGTTATGCGTGATGAACACGAACTGCACCCGCGAGGACATCTCGCGCACGATATCGCAGAACCGGCCTACATTGTGCTCATCGAGCGGCGCATCCACCTCGTCCAGCAGGCAAAAGGGCGCGGGATTGAGGTCAAAGATCGAGAACACGAGCGCGACCGCGGTCAGGGCCTTCTCGCCGCCGGACAGGAGGTGGATGGTGCTGTTCTTCTTGCCCGGCGGGCGGGCCATGACGGCCACCCCGGCGCTGAGCTTGTCCTCCCCGACCAGCTCCAGGTAGGCGTGGCCGCCGCCGAACAGGCGCGGAAACTTCTCGCGTAGGCCCGCGTTGATGCGCTCGAAGGTGTCTTCGAAGCGCGTGCGGGTCTCCTTGTCGATACGACGCATCGCCTCCTCGAGCGTACCCAGCGCAGCGGTCAGGTCCGCGAACTGGCGGTCGAGGTACTCCTTGCGCTGCGTAAGGTCCTTGAGCTCATCGATGGCCGCGAGATTGACCTGTCCCAGCCGCTCCAGATCGGCGCGCGTGCCGGTGAGCGCTGTCTCCTGCTCGGCCACGTTGGCCGCAGCCGGGAGCCGCGCCAGCACCGCCGCGAGCTCGCAATGCGTCTCGGCGAACTGTTCGGCGAGTGCGGCCCGGCGCACGTGCGTCTCCTGCGCCGAGAGCCGCGCCGCATCCATCGTCTCGCGTGCACCGTGCACCTGCTGCTCGGCGGCCAGGCGCTGCTCATCGAGACGGCGCAGCGCGGCCTCCGCCTCTTCGAGTTGCGCGCGCGCCGCGGCGAGCTCCCCCTCCACCGCCAGGCGCTGCTCCAGCGCCTGATTCAGCCGCGCCTGGTCGGCTTGTATCGGGGCATCGCCCTGCGCCAGCTCCGCGTCCAGCTCGCTGCGCCGCCGCAGCAGCTGCGCGTGCTGCTCGCGCATGCGCTCGGTGGCAATGCTCACCGACTGTGCAGTGGAGCGCCGGGACTCCACCTGGACCTGCAGCTCGCGGCTGCGGTGCTGCAGCGCCTGCGCGGCAGTGCGCGCCTCGCTCAGCGCCGCGCGTCGCGCGTCGCGCTCGGCGACAAGCGCAGGCTGCTCGGCGGCGAGCGCGGCAAGGGTCGCTTCCGCTTGCTGCAGCACGGCCGCGGCCCGGGCGAGCGCTTCGGTGACCCCGTGCTCCTCCTCGGCCAGGCTGCCGGCATCCAGGGTGAGGCGGTCGTGGCGCTCCTGGGTCTGCTGCAGCTGTTCGCGCCGCGCGTCGAGCGCGGCGAGCTGCGCCGCATGCGCCGCGTGGGCGGTCTGCACCTGCGACTGCAGCGACTCGCGCCGCGCCTCCGCGCCCTT
>JAFAPI010000176.1 GCA_019247195.1 Gammaproteobacteria bacterium | reverse complement strand
CCGCGCCGGCAGTCCGAAGCTCACGTTGGAGGCGCCGCAGGTGGTGTTGACCTTGAGCTCGCGCTTCAGGCGGCCGAGCAGGCGCATCACCTGCACGCCCGCCTGGTTGATGGCGCCGATCGGCATCACGAGCGGATCGACCACGATGTCGGCAGCCGGAATGCCGTGGTCGGCGGCGCGGTGCACGATCTTCTTCGCCACCTCGAAGCGCACGTCCGGGTCTTCCGAGATACCGGTCTCATCGTTCGAGATGGCCACCACGGCAGCCCCGTACTTCTTCACCAGCGGCAGGACCGACTCGAGGCGTTCCTCCTCGCCGGTGACGGAGTTGACGAGCGGCTTGCCCTGGTAGACGGCGAGCCCCGCCTCGAGCGCCCGGACGATCGAGGAGTCGATCGAGAGCGGCACGTCGGTGATCGATTGCACCAGCTGCACCGCGCGCGCCAGGATCGCCGGCTCATCGGCGAGCGGGATCCCGGCGTTGACGTCGAGCATCTGCGCACCGGCTGCGACCTGCGCCAGCGCGTCGGCCTCCACCCGGCTGAAGTTCCCGGCCGCCATCTCGGCGGCGAGGATCTTACGACCGGTGGGATTGATGCGCTCGCCGATCATGACGAACGGGCGTTCGAAGCCGATCACGACTTCCTTGCTGGCGGAACTGATGACGGTATCGGTCATGAGGCTACCTTGGTTTGATTCGTGGGCTGATCGCGCCCGGGGTGCCAGGGGATGCGACCCTGCAGCACGCCCGAGCGCTCGATGATCTCGGCGACGCTCTCTTCCTGGCGGTACGCCATGAGGTGAACGCCGTGCACGCCGCGCAGGGTGCGGATCTCCTGCACCAGCTCGATGCACAGGCGCCGTCCCTCCTGGGCCTGATCGCTCGCGCCTGCCAGGCGGCGGATGACCGCATCGGGAATGTGCACGCCGGGCACGTGGCCGCGGATCCACTCTGCCGCCTTCGCCGAACGCAGCGGGCCGACGCCGACCAGCACGAACACGCGGTCGAGGAGGTCGAGGGCCTCGAGCTGGTCAAGCCAGGCCCTCAGCAGCGGGACGTCGTAGCAGAACTGGGTCTGGATGAATTGTGCGCCGGCGGCGACTTTCTTGGCGAGGCGCTGCGCACGGAACTCGAGCGGCGGGGCGAAGGGATTCGCCGCGGCCCCGAGCAGCACGCGCGGGGCAAAGCTGAGTTTCCTGCCGCTGAGGAAGTGCTGCTGGTCGCGCAGCGTGCGCGCCGTCTGCAGCAGCGAGATCGAATCGAGGTCGAACACCGGCAGTGCCTGCGGGTGGTCTCCCGCCTGCACCCCATCGCCGGTGAGGCACAGCATGTTGCACACGCCCATCGCCGCCCCACCGAGGATGTCCCCCTGGATGGCGATGCGGTTCTTGTCGCGACAGGAGATTTGCATGACCGGGGCATAACCGACCCGCGTCAGGAGCGCGCAGACGGCGAGGCTCGACATGTGGCAGTTGGCGCCGCTGCCGTCGGTGGCATTGATGGCGTCGACGTGCCCATCGAAGATGCGCGCGCGGCGGTAAACCTCGTCGGGGTCGGCGGAGTCGGGCGGCGCGAGCTCGGCGGTCACCGCGAATTGGCCGGCGCGCAGCACGCGCTCAAAGCGACCGGGCGAGGTGTGACCGGGGAGAATGGGTAGTGGGTAGCCCGGCACCGGCTCATCCTCGAAGATCACGCCGCTTCCCCGCGCCGCTCGCGCACCACGCGCAGCCAGGACGAGCGGCCCTGCAGGCGCCGGTCGACCGGCGGTTGCAGGGCTGCCAGGGCCACCGTGCCACCGGGGATGCGTTTGGCACCCTCCATCGCCTCACGCCACACGCAGCGCATCTGGGGCAACACTTCGCAGGTCCCATCGGCGCGCACGCCGCCACAGGGGCCATTGCGCAGATTCTTCGGACAGTTCATCGGGCAAGACATGCCCGTGGAACTGAGAATGCACTGCCCGCACATGCGGCAATCGAAGAGCAGCCCCTTGACCTGGCGCTCCAGCGCCGCCACCGGCCGCTCAAGCCGCCGGTAGCCGATCAGCCTGAAGAGTGGATGCAGCGCGACCAGGCAGGCCTCGAAGCCGCGATAGAAGGCGTTCAGGCCACGGGCGTGGCGCACCGACCAGAGTCGGACCGCGTACATCAGCCGCCCGCCTTGAGACCCTTGGCGCGGATCAGTGCCTCCAGATCTGCATCGCTGAAGGCGGCCTCGAGCCGCGCGGCCTCGGCAGCGGCCTCCGCTGAGAGGTCCTCGCCGCAGGCGCGGGGCTCGCTGCGGCGCCAGTCGGCGAGGTAGGCGTCCGAGCTGCCCTTGCCCGCGCGCATTGCGGCGCGGTCCACCGCCTCCTGAAAGCGTGCCGACAGCTGTACTTTTGCGGTCTCACGACCGCGCTTGACCAGCACCTGCGCGGGGATGTCCCGCCAGGAGATGACGATCAGGCTTGCCATGGCGCGGCTTCGGCCGGCGCGGCCAGCGTGCGCAGGCGCGCCCCGAGCTCGCCATAGCCCGTGAACCGATATTCGAACCGCAGCCCGAGGAACTGCGCCACCGCCTCGGCGCGCGCCAGGGCGTCGGGGCGCGGCGCTTGTGCGAGATACATCAGACGCGTGTAGTGGCGGAAATATTCGTCCTTGAGCTCGGGGTGGCGATCGAGTGCGAGCGGCCGCACCACCAAGCGCTGGAAATGCCGCAGCAGGAAGTCAGTGAGGTAGAACGTGCCGAGCTCGGCGGCGGCGAGGGCGCCGAAGACGGGTGCGGTGGCATAGAACTCGTAGCAGTGCGCGCCGGGCAGCCGCTCGACACCTTCCTCGCGCAGCACGGCATCAAGCGCACCCCCGGTGCCGCAGTCGCCGTAGGCGACGAAGAGCTGCGTGTAGTGGGCGCGTTGCGCCCGGATCTCGGCGCGTACCGCCGGCGCGATCTTCTCCGGGCGGTTGTGCAGCTCCGCGGGCAGGCAGCGCACCTCGAGCGCCTCCCAGGCATTGGCGCGGCGCAGCGCCGCGATTTCCCGCGCGAGCGCGCCGCAGGCGATCACCAGAGTGCCGCGGCGCGGTGCCATGAATGATTCCGGTGCGGTCAGGCCGCCCGTGAGGCGCGTCGCGCCGCGACCAGGCTCTTGGCGGTCTCGACGGCAATGGCCGCGTCGCGGCAGTACGCGTCGGCACCGACCGCCTTGCCGAACTCCTCGTTGAGTGGCGCGCCTCCCACCAGGACGATGAAGTCCTTGCGGATGCCGATCTCCTTCATCTTGTCGATGACGACTTTCATGTACGGCATGGTGGTAGTGAGCAGCGCCGACATGCCGAGGATGTCTGGCTTGTGCTGCTCGAGCGCCGCCAGATACTTCTCGACGGGGTTGTTGATGCCGAGGTCGATGACCTCAAAACCCGCGCCCTCCAGCATCATCGACACCAGGTTCTTGCCGATGTCGTGGATGTCGCCCTTGACCGTGCCGATGACGATCTTGCCGATCGGCGGCACGCCGGTCTCGGCGAGCAGCGGCCGCAGGATCTCCATCCCGCCCTTCATCGAGTTGGCGGCGAGCAGTACCTCGGGCACGAACAGGATGCCGTCGCGGAAGTCGATGCCCACGATGCGCATGCCCTCGACCAGGGCATCGTTGAGCACCTTCTCCGCATTCCAGCCGCGCTCCAGGAAGATGCGCGTCGCCTCCTCGACCTCGGCCTTGAGGCCGTTGTAGAGATCGTCGTGGACCTGCTCGGTGAGCTCCTGGTCGTTGAGATCGCGGAGGTTGAAATCGGCCTGCTCAGCCATGGGCAAAATCTCCATGCGCGACAGGGGTATAGCGGCTCGCGCGGCCGCTGTGACTCATGGTACGGATGGCCCGGGGACGGCAATGTCTGCTTCGCGACGGACTCGTGTCCGCCGGCGACAGCGGGCGCATTAAGGCAAGCCACGCGCTCAGGCAGATACCTCCTCGGCGCGGCGCGCGGCGGCGTCCTTGGCACGCCGTGGCAGGCGTTCCGCGCTCGGCGGGCAGCCGAACTGGGCGCGATAGCAGCGGGAGAAGTGCGGGGGGGACTGGAAGCCGCAGGCGGTCGTAATGTCGATGATCGGCATCGAGGTCTGCAGCAGCAGCTCGCGCGCGCGCCGCAGGCGCATCTGCAGGTAATAGCGCTTGGGTACGCAGTTGAGATGGCGCTTGAACAGCCGCTCGATCTGCCGGCGCGACAGACCGGTGGCGTTCGCGATCTCATCGAGTGACAGCGGCTTCTCGATGTTCTCCTCCATCAGTTGCGCGACGCGGATCAGGCTGTCGTGGCTGACGCCGATCTGTGCGCGCAGCGGCACGTACTGGCGGTCGCGGTCGTTGCGCACCCGATCGACGATGAACTGCTCGGAGATCAGCTGCGAGACCTGGGCGCCCAGCTTGTGCTCCACCAGGTGCAGCATGAGATCGAGCGGGGCCACGCCGCCGGAGCAGGTGAAGCGGTCGCGATCGATCGTGAACAGCTGATCGTTGAGGCGGATGCGCGGGAATTCTTCGCGCAGCGCCGACAAATTCTCCCAGTGAATGCTGGCGCGGTAGCGATCCAGCAGCCCGGCCTTGGCGAGCGCGTAGCCGCCCGTGCAGAGCGCGCCGAGCGGCACGCGCCGCTCGGCCAGGCGCCGCAGCGCGGCCAGGATGCGCGGCGACACCGCGGCCTGCACATCGACGCCGCCGCACACGAACAGGATGTCGACCGCTCCGAGCTGCTCGAGGGCAACCGCCGGCGAGAGCTGCAGGCCGTTGCTCGAGGCGGTCGGCGCTCCCTCCGGACTGACGATCGACCACTCGTAGACCGTCTCCCCGGTAAGAATGTTCGCCATCCGCAGCGGCTCGACGGCGTTGACGAGGGCGATCATCGAATAGCGCGGCAGCGTCAGAAACGCGTACTTGCAGCGGGGGAGCGGCACATGCCGGATTTTACCGGCTCTTGCCTGATTGCGACAGGTGGCGCTAGGGTGGCCCGAGGAAGTCGTTGATGGCCTCGGCGCAGCCGCGCGGATCCTCCCAGAAGGGGTTGTGACCCAGGCCAGGGAAGATCTTGATACGCGCGGCCGGCAGGCCCGCCCGCAGGCTACGGCGGTCGGGCTCGCGCATGAGCGGATCTTCGCTTCCCCAGATGAGGAGCGCCGGTGCCGTAAGGCGCCGTAGTCCCGCCTGCAGCTCCGCGGTATTCAGTCCCTGGTCGAGGACGGCGAGCCAGACCCGCAGGGGAATCCTCGCGCTGTCGCGGCGCTGCCGCCGCAGGAACTCGGCGTCCACCGCGCCGGGGTTGCCCCACCACTCGAGCATGAAAGGTGAGTCCGGATCGAGAGGCTCGTGCAGCTCGCGGATGGCGCGGGCGTAGTCGTACCTGGGGGGCGCCGGAGTCTCGCCCGGGAGCACCCCGCCGGTGGAAGAGATGAGCACCACCCGGCGGGCACGCGCGGGCCATTCCTCGGCGAAGGCCTGCAGGACCAGGCTGCCGAGCGAGTGGCCCACGAGATCGGCGCGGTCGATGTGTAAGGCATCGAGGAGCAGCTTGACGTCGTAGGCGAAGTCATAGCGGGTGTAGCAACACTCCGGTGCGCTCGAGCCGCCGTGACCCCGCAGCTCCACCAGAATCAGCCGGCGCCCGGGCAGGTACGGTACGAGCGGCAGCCAGTCGCGTGCGTTGTCGGTATAGCCGTGTATCAGTACCAGCGGCGTGCCCTGCGTCGTTCCCAGCGGCACGTAGGCGAGCCGCTCGCCGTTGGGCAGCTGCAGGCTGCGCCGTGCGTGCTCGAAGGCATCCAGGTCGAGCGGCGCGGCGCACGCGAGGTCGTGGACTCGAAGGAGGGCGAGCGCCAGCAGCCACGCGAGTGAGCGTGGCCGCCGCATCTAGGCCCGCAGCTCGAGATTGTCCGGGTCGTGCGGTGACTCACGCAGCACGGTGGCCCGCTTGCGCTCGCCGAGGATCTCGATGGCGAGCGGCGTGCCCGGTTCGGCGAACTGGGCACGCACGTAGCCGATGGCGAGGCTCTTGCGCAGGTGGTGGCCGTAATACCCGGAGGTGGCCCGCCCGATCATCTGGCCGGCGCTGTCGAAGAGAGGCTCGTTGCCCAGCGGGTCGGCGTCGGCGACCCCGTGCACCTCAAGCGTGATGAAGCGATTGGGTACGCCGGCCTCCAGTTGCTTCTGGAGCGCAGTGCGCCCGACGAAGTCGCCCTTGTTCATGCGCACGAAGCGATCGAGGCTCGCCTCGAAGGGGGTGTAGTCGGGAGTCATGTCACTGCCCCACATGCGGTACGACTTCTCCATGCGCAGCGACTCCATGGCGCGCATGCCGACCATGCCGATGCCGTGCGGTGCCCCGGCCTCGAACAGGGCCTCGAACAGCCCGTGCGCATACTCGATGGGGAAGTGCAGCTCCCAGCCGAGTGAACCGACAAAGTTGACCCGCAGGGCGTATACGTCCACGGCCAGCGCCGCCTCGATGGTCTGCGCCGTCAGCCAGGGAAAGGACGCATTGTCGAGCGGCGTATCGGTGAGCTGCGCCAGCACGGCCCGCGACTGAGGCCCGGCGAGCACGAAGCAGCCGCGACTGTTGGTGATGTTGCGTAACTGCACCGAGCCATCGGCCGGCAGCTGCTGCTGCAGGTAGTCCGCGTCGTAGCGCTCCGCAGCCCCGGCGCTGACCACGTAGAACTGCTCGGCTCCAATGCGGGTGATGGTGAACTCGGAGCGGATGCCGCCACGGCGGGTGAGGGCGTGCGACAGCGCCATGCGCCCGACGCGGGCCGGTACCTTGTTGGCGACCAGACTGTCGAGCCAGGCTTCCGCGCCCGGCCCGGTGACTTCGTGCTTGGTGAAGGGGGTAAGGTCGATGACGCCGACCCCGGTGCGCATCAGGCGCACCTCCTCGGCCACGTGCGGGAAGTAATTGCTGCGCCGGAAGCTCCACACGTCGCGTCGCTCCACCCCGGGCGGGGCGAACCAGTTGGCGCGCTCCCAGCCATAGCGCTGTCCCCAGACCGCGCCGCGCGCGTTGAGCTGCGCATACACCGGGCTCGTCTTGGCCGGCCGCGCCTCGGGGCGCTCCTCGTCCGGGAAGTGGATGGTGAAGACGTTGCGGTAGGTCTCCTCGTTCTTTTTCACCAGGTAACGCGTGCCGGTATACGCGCCGAAGCGCCGCGGGTCGACCGCGAGCATGTCGATGCCGGGCTCCCCCTCGGTGATCCACTCCGCGAGTTGCCAGCCCGAGCCGCCGGCAGCGGTGATGCCGAAGCTGTGGCCCTCGTTCAGCCACACGTTGGGCATGCTGCCCGCGGGGCCGATGAGCGGACTGCCGTCCGGCGTATAGGAGATGGGGCCGTTGACGATGTCCTTGATGCCGCAGTGCTCCAGCGCGGGCACGCGGCGCGTGGCCGCCTCCACGTGCGGCACCAGGCGATCCAGGTCGCCGGGGAAGAGGCTGCGGCCGAACCAGTCCGGCACGCCGTCGGCGAAGCGTGCCGGGGCGCCCTTCTCGTAAGGCCCGAGTATCCAGCCCATGCGCTCCTCGCGCAGGTAGTAGGACTGGTCCGGTTCGCGCAGCACGGCGAGCTCGCGCCCCCCGCCCTGGCGGTACTGCTTGAGCTCCGGCGACTCGTCGTAGACGATGTACTGGTGCTCGACCGGGATCGCCGGCACGCTGATGCCGACCAGCCTGCCGGTCTGCCGCGCGTAGTTGCCGGTGGCGAACACCAGGTGCTCGGCGGTGATGTCGCCCTTGCC
>JAFAPI010000253.1 GCA_019247195.1 Gammaproteobacteria bacterium | reverse complement strand
GCTGTGCTCGCCGGCGCAGCAGTGTCTCCGATCGTGCTGGCTGCGCTGGCACAGGCGTACGTTTCCTACGCGCTTCCGCGTTTGCCGTGGGTGAGCCTCGCCTGGCGAACGCGTGGCGTACCCGCCTATCTGAGCTTTGCCTTTTGGGAGTGGATCACCTGCGGCGTTTTCTCCGTGTACATGCTGGCGCTGTGCTGGACGACGGCGCCGCGCCGGTGAGGCGCGCCGAAGATCGGCCAGATCGGCCCGGGGATCTCAACGGCTGGATCGATCAGTTGAATCGCAGAGCCTGCACTCGAGGTACTCGCCCACTTTCGCCGCGCGACCCTCGGGGGTCGCGACCCAGGGTCGACTGGTCCAGGGCGGGTCATGGCGGACGTGCTGCCCGTGCCCACACTCGAGCTCGGCAACCCAATGGCCCTCCTCGTCCTGGTGATATCCGCTGATCCTCCGTCTCATGAAAGACTCCCCTGACGCGGCGCTCATGTAAAGTGAGGTCCTCTCACCCAGAACTGATCGGCCGAGGTTGCCCCGAGCCCGCAAAGCCGAAGCCCTCACCGTGGCCGGGCGCGAAGTCGCGATCTCGAACCCGGACAAGATCCTGTTCCCTGACGCCGGACATACCAAGCTCGACCTGGTGCGCTACTACCTGGCGGTGTCCGAAGGAGCGCTTCGCGGAGCCGGCGGCCGCCCCAACATGCTCGTTCGCTACCCCGACGGTATCGCGGGCGAGCACTTCTACCAGAAGCGCGCACCGCGGAGCCGCCCTCCCTGGATCGAGGTAGTCGAGCTGCGCTTCCCCTCCGGCCGCGCTGCGCAGGAGGTCGTGCCGCGCGACGCGGCGGCGCTCGCCTGGTTCGCGAACCTCGGCTGCCTCGAGTTGCATCCGCACCCGGTGCGGGCCGAGGACCTGGAGCACCCCGATGAGCTGCGCATCGACCTCGACCCCGTGCCTGGCGTCACCTGGCCCCAGGTTCGGGAAATCACGGCGGTCGCGCGCGCAGTCCTCGAGGACTTCGAGCTCGTCGGCTGGCCCAAGACGTCCGGTTCCCGCGGCATGCACATCTGCGTGCGGCTCGAGAAGCGCTGGTCCTTCGAGGAGGTACGACGCGGCGCGCTGGCGCTTGCACGGGAAGTCGAGCGGCGCGCACCGAAGCTTGCGAGCAGCAAGTGGTGGAAGGAGGAACGGCGGGGCGTGTTCGTCGATTACAACCAGAACGCCAGGGACCGCACGGTTGCTTCCGCGTATTCGGTGCGGCCCGTGCCGGATGCGCGGGTCTCGGCGCCGCTGAGATGGGACGAGGTCGAGCACTGCGACCCCGGCGACTTCAATCTCGCCACCATGCCCGCACGTTTCCGCAAGCTCGGGGACGTGCACGCGCCGATCGACCAGAATGCCGGCTCGCTCAGCGGACTTCTCGAGCTCTTCGAACGGCAGGGCCTGGGGGATGCTCCCTGGCCTCCGCATTACAGGAAGCAGGCGTCGGAGCCCCCGCGCGTGCGGCCCTCGCGGCGAAGAAAGCCGTTGATCGAAATCGGCCGCGCACGCCGGCGCGCTGATGCGCTTGCGGGCCTGGAACGCTGGAAGGAGCGCCACGCGCAGGCTGCAGCGCACCTCGAGCCCGCCGATGTGCTGGTCGATGTCATGCGCGGGCGCTACAGCACCTGGACGCGGATCCGGGTCAACCTGGAGCATGTGCCCCTGGAGCAGCGCCCCGCTCAGGAGCCGCTCGACCCGGACGAGAAGATCCTCTCGAGCTCGTAGGGCTGTGTGACTTCGAGCTGGTCGTACCGGCACTCCTGCGGAGGCTTGTCAGGCCGCCAGCGCAGGAAGAGCGCTGCGTGCCGAAAGCGATCGCCCTGCATGTGATCGTACTTCACCTCGCAGACGCGCTCGATTCGAAGCGGCTCCCAGGAGAGATTTTTGCCGGCGCTCCAGCGGCTCTGCGCGCCGGGCATGCGGCTCGATTCCGCAGCCGCGCCCGCCCACTCCCGCCATGGATGGTCATCCATGGCATGTTGGCGAAGCGGCGCCAGCTCCTTCGCGAGCCGTGTGCGCATGGCGGTCGTGAAGGCGGAGGTCACGCCAACGTGCTGCAG
>JAFAPI010000246.1 GCA_019247195.1 Gammaproteobacteria bacterium | reverse complement strand
ATACGGGTCGCGACCACCTTCACGCCCTGGATATCGACGGCGCCCGCCGCGAGATCCGTCCCCGCACCGGCGGCGAGGCGGTCCTTCAGCGTCCGCACCTCGCGTTCGAGCGCGCGTACCCGCTCGAGTTGCTCACGCACCTTATCGGTCAGTTCCTCGCGCGTGCCGCGCACGGCGACGGCGAGGTCCTTGAGCAGGGCGTCGTTCTGCTCGACATAGTCGAGCGCCCCGGCGCCGGTGAGCGCTTCGATGCGGCGCACGCCCGCGGCCACGCCGCTCTCGGCGATGATCTTGAAGAGCCCGATGTCGCCGGAGCGCTGCACGTGGGTGCCACCACACAGCTCCATCGAGAAGTCACCCAGGCGCAGCACCCGCACGCTCTTGTCGTATTTCTCGCCGAAGAGCGCGATCGCGCCAGCGGCTACGGCGGCGTCGTAGTCCATGCTGCGGATCTCACCGGCGTGGTTGGCACGAATCTGCGCGTTGACCAGCTGTTCGATCCGGGTGAGCTCCGCCGCCGTCACTGCCTGCGTGTGTGAGAAATCGAAGCGCAGCCGGTCGGGGGCGACCAGTGAGCCCTTCTGCTGCACGTGAGTCCCCAGCACCTGCCGCAATGCGGCGTGCAGCAGGTGCGTCGCGCTGTGATTGAGCATGATGGCTTGCCGGCGCGCCGCGTCCACCTGTCCCTCGAGCTCATCGCCGAGTCGTACACTGCCGCTGCGTAGCGTGCCGAGGTGCGCATGCGCGGCGTCGCGCTTCTGGGTGTCGCGCACCTCGAAGACGGTCCCGACGGCGGTCAGCCGCCCGGTGTCCCCCACCTGGCCGCCGGCCTCGGCGTAGAAAGGCGTCCGATCGAGGATGACTTCGCCCTCCTCGCCCGCCTTCAGCTCCTCGACCGGAGCACCGTTCTGCAGCAGCAGCACGACCCGGCCGCTAGCCTTGGTACGCTCGTAGCCCTGAAAGAGGGTGCGCGCCTCGACGGCGAGCTCATTTCCCTGCGTGACGCCGAACTTGCTCGCCTGCTGTGAACGGCGTCGCTGCTCCTCCATCATCGCATCGAAGCGTGCCTGGTCGATGCCCAGGCCGCGCTCGCGGGCGATGTCGGCGGTGAGGTCCACCGGGAATCCGTAGGTGTCGTAGAGCCTGAAGACGGTGTCACCGTCGATGATCTTGGCACCGCGCAACCCGCGGATCGCGTTCTCGAGCAGCACCATGCCGTTGGCGAGCGTCTCGGCGAACCGCTCCTCCTCGTGCCGCAGCACGCGCTCCGCGTGAGCCTTGCCGCGACTGAGCTCCGGGTAGGCGCTGCCCATCTCGGCCTCGAGCACCGCTACCAGCTTGTAGAAGAAAGGCGCCTGAATGCCGAGCTTGTATCCGTGGCGGACGGCGCGGCGGATGATCCGGCGCAGTACGTAGCCCCGGCCTTCGTTCGAGGGTGTGACGCCATCGACGATCAGGAAGGCGCTGGCGCGAATGTGATCGGCGATCACCCGCAGCGAGCTGGAGGTCAGGACCTGGGTGCCGGCGAGCTTGCCGGCGGCGCGGATCAGGTTGCGGAACAGATCGATGTCGTAGTTGGAGTGCACGCCCTGCATGACTGCGGCGATGCGCTCGAGCCCCATGCCGGTGTCGACCGAAGGCTTGGGGAGGGGCTGCAGCACCCCGTCGGCACCGCGCTCGTACTGCATGAAGACGAGATTCCAGATCTCGACGAAGCGATCCCCCTCCTCGTCGGCCGAGCCCGGCGGACCACCGGCAACTTCGGGTCCATGGTCGTAGAAGATCTCGCTGCAGGGTCCGCACGGCCCGGTGTCGCCCATAGCCCAGAAATTGGAGCTCTCGCCGAGGCGGGCGAAACGCTCCGGGCTGACGCCGATGTCCTTCAGCCAGATATCGGCGGCCTCATCGTCATCGTGGTAGACGGTGCACCACATGCGCGCCGGGTCGAGTCCCAGGGTGTAGATCAGAAAGTCCCAGGCGAAGTGGATCGCCTCGCGCTTGAAGTAGTCGCCGAAGGAGAAGTTGCCCAACATCTCGAAGAACGTGTGATGCCGGGCGGTGTAGCCGACGTTCTCGAGGTCGTTGTGCTTGCCGCCGGCCCGCACGCAGCGCTGGCTGGTGGCCGCGCGCAGGTAGTCGCGCGTCTCGCGGCCGAGAAACACGTCCTTGAACTGCACCATCCCCGCGTTAGTAAAGAGCAGCGTCGGATCGTTGCCGGGCACGAGCGAGCTCGAGGGCACGATCATGTGGCTATGCGCGCGGAAGAACTCGAGAAAGGCGCTGCGAACCTCCGCGGCGCTCATGTAGGTCGGCTTGCTCAAGCTCGTCAGTCCAGGTCAGGATCGGCGCCGGTGGCGAAACGGATATGATCCGCTGAAAACCCCCGGTACTGCAAAAAACGGGCGCGACGCGCGCGCTCACGCCAATTCCCTGGCGGCTGGGAGCCGAAGCGCGACCGCACCGTCTGCTGGGCAAGCTGCCGCCACTCTGGGCCGGCGAGCACCTGCTCGATGAGCTCCGGCTCCACGCCGCGCTGGCGCAGCTCGGACGCGATGCGCAGCGGCCCCTGGCCGCGCGCGGCGTGGTAGCTGACATAGTTCTCTGCGTAGCGCGCCACGTTGAGGACACCCGAAGCGCTGAGCTCGGCGAGCACTTCCGCTGCGGTCCCGGCCGTGAAGCCGCGCCGCGCGAGGCGCTCCAGGAGCTCACGGGGGCCAAAGTCGCGCCGCGCCAGGAGGCTCACCGCGTAAAGACGCGCCCCCTGCGCATCGGCAGGATCGGCCACAGGATGGGCCGTGCCGCCTCGCATGCCTCCTCCCTCAAGTCGTGTTCGTCCGGGGCTTCCAGTATAGTCATCCGGACCGCCCGCGATTTTCTCCGGGCCCCCGATGGAAAGAAGCCAATGCGACTGATCGTAGGACCTCTGGCGTGCCTCGCTTTTTCAGCGGTGCTTGCGGACGAACCCCCGGCTGCCACGCCGGCTTCCGCCAAGCCTGCCCCGGCCGCCACTGCGGCTGCGCCAAGCGCCGATGTGGAAGCGAAGCAGATGCGCGCGCGCGGCTACCGGCTCGAGGTGCGTAACGGCAATAGCCTCTGGTGCCGCAAGGAAGACACGATGGGCACCCGCCTCGGCGGCCACACCGTGTGCCGCACCGCGGAGCAGATCCGCGTCGACGAGGAGCAGGCGAAGCGCAACGTCCAGCAGGTTCAGCAGTCTGGCCCCAACAAGCCCGCCGGCTGAAGTCGACCTCAGGCCGAATTAACCGCCTGCTCCGCCCGCCGCTCGCCGCGCGGCGTAAGCAGCCGTGCGCGTACCTGCTCCTCGATCTCGCGGGCCACTTCGCGGTTGGCCTGCAGGTACGCTCGCGCATTGTCCTTGCCCTGGCCGATCCGGTTGCCCTTGTAGGCGTACCAGGCGCCGGACTTCTCGATGATGCCCTGGCCGCTCGCGAGCTCGATGATCTCGCCCTCGCGTGAGATGCCCTGGCCGTACATGATCTCGAACTCTGCCTCGCGGAAGGGTGGCGCCACCTTATTCTTCACGACTTTGACGCGCGTCATGTTGCCGGTCACTTCCTCGCCGTTCTTGATCGCGCCGATGCGGCGGATGTCGAGACGGACCGAGGCGTAGAACTTCAGCGCGTTGCCGCCGGTAGTGGTCTCGGGGTTGCCGAACATCACTCCGATCTTCATGCGGATCTGATTGATGAATACCACGATGGTGTTCGAGCGCTTGATGTTTCCGGTCAGCTTGCGCAGGGCCTGCGACATGAGGCGGGCGTGCAGGCCGACCTGCATCTCGCCCATCTCACCCTCGATCTCCGCCTTCGGCGTGAGCGCGGCGACGGAGTCGATCACCACAATGTCCACCGCGTTGGAGCGCACCAGCATGTCGGTGATCTCGAGGGCCTGCTCGCCGGTGTCGGGCTGAGAGACCAGCAGATCGGCGATATTCACGCCGAGTTTCTCCGCGTAGGTGGGGTCGAGCGCGTGCTCCGCGTCGACGAAGGCGGCTGTGCCCCCGCTGCGCTGCACTTCGGCGATGACCTGCAGCGTGAGGGTCGTCTTGCCGGAGGCCTCGGGACCGAAGATCTCCACCACCCGGCCGCGTGGCAGGCCGCCGATGCCGAGCGCGATGTCCAGTCCCAGCGAGCCGGTCGAGACGGCCTCGACGTCGTAGCTGGCGGCAGCATCTCCCAGACGCATGACGGAGCCCTTACCGAACTGCTTCTCGATCTGGCCCAGCGCGGCGGCGAGTGCCTTCTTGCGGTTCTCTTCCATCTGTGGTGGTTCCGGCGAAGTGGAGGGTGAAAAGGTGCAGCGATTATCCCATAACGACCGCGGCATAGGGTGCACCTACGCGTGGCGCTGCACGCGCGAACGTGTACTTAGAGGCTGAACAGTGGATGAGTCTCGAGCACACTGTATAGCGAGCCGCCCGGCGCACTGCGACTCTCGACGAGGGTGAACGCCACGAAGCGCCAGTCCACCGGCTCGATGCGCCCGAGGCGGGCGGGACGGACGACGTGTCGTGCGACGGTGACATGGGCACGGTAAGGTCGCGCCTCCAGTCGGAAATGCGGCTGCGCAGCCGTGCGTAGCGCCGCGGCCAGTCGCAGCACACCAGGGGAGGCGGTGCCGAGGGCGGCGAGCACGCCCGCCCCGCGCCAGTAGGCGAGGCGCGTGAGCTCGAGCCGCAGCGCGCGCTCAGCCGCAGGCACCGCACCGGCTGCTGCATGGGCGACCGCCGACGCAAGCGGCGCGTGCTCGGGCGTGACCGCACCCAGAAACAGCAGCGTGGCGTGCAGATTCTCCGGCGGTACCGCTCGTCCGCCCGCGGCGGCGAGCGGCCCCGCGCAGGCCTCGAGGAGCGCGTGGCGCGCGGCCGGCTCGGGCCAGAGCGCGAAGAACAGGCGCCGGGTGTGGGCCCTCACCCCGCAGGGGGGCGCGCGGTGCTCTCGGGTCGCACCGGCAGATCGAGCCGCAGGATCAGCCGCAGCGCGTGGCGTACCGCACCCGAGCGCACGGCCGCTCGGTCCCCCTCGAAGTGCAGTCGCTCGGCGAGGATATCGGCCGTGGCACCGTGGCGGGCGGCGGCGCAGAACCAGACGGTGCCTACTGGTTTCTCGTCCGTTCCTCCGTCCGGGCCCGCCACCCCGCTCACGGCGACCGCAACGGTAGCGCCGGTGACCCGCAGGGCCCCCTCGGCCATCTCCCGCACTGTCTGTTCGCTCACGGCCCCGAACTGCTCCAGCGTCGTCGGCGCCACACCCAGGTCACGGACCTTGGCACGCTCCGAGTAGGTGATCGAGCCGCACTCGAACCACTGCGAGCTGCCGGGCACGTCGGTCAGCACCTTGGCCAGCCACCCCCCGGTGCAGGACTCGGCGGTCGCAAGGTGCCGCTCGGCGGCCCGCAGCTTGTGGGCGACGCGCGCGGCGAGCTCGTACAGTTCCGCGTCCGGCACCATGGCCTTGAGGCTAACCCAGCATCTGGGCGGGTGGTAGTGGCATACGGTTACGCCAGGGACGACGTCTTGGGTTAGCCTTGCCGACCGCATGAACGACGCTGCCCAAGCGCACACGCCGGTGATGCAGCAGTACCTGCGCATCAAGAGTCAGCATCCGGACACGCTGCTCTTCTATCGCATGGGCGATTTTTACGAGCTCTTCTACGAGGACGCCCGGCGCGCCGCCGCGCTGCTCGACATCACGCTCACCGCGCGCGGGCAGTCGGCGGGAGCACCGATTCCGATGGCCGGGGTCCCCTACCACGCGCTCGACAGCTACCTCGCACGCCTGGTGCGCAAGGGCGAGAGCGTGGCCATCTGCGAGCAGCTGGCCGAGGCGGGCACGCCTAAGGGCCCGCTCGAGCGACAGGTGGTGCGCATCGTCACCCCGGGCACGGTCACCGACAGCGCGCTGCTCGAGGAGCGGGCCGAGACGCTGATCGCCGCCCTGGTGTGCGAGGGCGCACGGTTCGGACTCGCCTGGCTCGATCTCGCGGCCGGTCGCTTCACGGTGCTGCAGAGCGAGGATCCCGCGAGCCTCGCCGGGGAGCTCGAGCGGCTGAAGCCCGCGGAGCTGCTGCTGCCCGAGGGTGCGGTCCCCCTGGGGCTGCGTCCCGGTTCTACGGTACGGGAGCGGGCGCCATGGCACTTTGAGCTGGCGAGCGCCTCGCGTGCGCTCACCGACCAGCTCGGTACACTCGATCTGAAGGGCTTCGGCGCGGATCATCTGCCGCTCGGTATCCGCGCCGCCGGGGCGCTGCTGCAGTACGTACGCGAGACCCAGAAGAGCGCGCTGCCGCACATCCGGTCGCTGCGGGTTGAAGAGCGCGACGAGGCACTGCTGCTCGATGCCGCGAGCCGCCGCAATCTGGAGCTCGATACGAGCGCGAGCGGTAACGCGCAGGCGACGCTCCTCGCGGTGCTGGACAGTGCGGTGACGCCGATGGGCTCGCGCGCGTTGCGGCGCTGGCTGAACCGCCCGCTGCGCGACGTGCAGCTGCTGCGCGAGCGCTACCACGCCCTCGAGGTGCTCGCGACCAGCGGCCACGGCGAGGCGCTGCGCGGTGCGCTGCGGGGCATCGGCGACATCGAGCGCATCCTCGCCCGCGTTGCGCTGCGCTCGGCGCGCCCGCGTGACCTGACGCAGCTGCGAGGCGCGCTCGGCCTGCTGCCCGGCCTGCGCGCCACCCTCGCCCGCTGCGACGCCCCGCTGCTGCAGACGCTGCACGGACGCATCGCCGCGCACGCCGCCGAACTGGCCCTGTTGACGGCCGCTCTCGATGCAGAGCCTGCGGTACTGGTGCGTGACGGTGGCGTGATCGCTCTTGGCTACGACACGGAGCTCGACGAGCTGCGACGCATTGCCACCCACACCGATACTTTTCTTCTGGACCTCGAGCGGCGCGAGCGCGAGCGCACCGGCCTCGCCGCGCTCAAGCTCGGCTACAACCGGGTACAGGGCTTCTTCATCGAGCTCTCCCGGCGCGACGCGGAGCGGGCTCCGCCTGACTACGTGCGCCGCCAGACGGTGAAATCTGCCGAGCGCTTCGTCACCGCGGAGCTGCAGCGCTTCGAGGACCGCGTGCTCGGGGCCCGCGATAAGGCCCTGGAGCGCGAAAGGCTTCTCTACGAGCGGCTGCTGGGACGGCTGATCGAGGGGCTGGGCCCGTTGCAGGACAGTGCCGCCGCGCTGGCCGAGCTCGACGTGCTCGCCGCGCTCGCCGAGCGCGCCACGACCCTTGAATGGACCGCCCCCCAGCTGGTTGCCGAGCGCTGCCTGCACATCGAAGGCGGCCGTCACCCGGTCGTGGAACGCTTCGCCACGCAGCCGTTCGTGCCGAACGACCTGCGCCTCGATGAGCGCCGCCGCATGCTCATCGTCACCGGCCCGAACATGGGGGGGAAGTCCACCTACATGCGCCAGGCGGCGCTCATCGCCCTCCTCGCGCACATCGGCAGCTACGTCCCGGCACGGCGCGCGGTGCTCGGGCCGCTCGACCGCATCTTCACGCGCATCGGCGCCGCCGACGATCTGGCCGGTGGGCGCTCCACCTTCATGGTGGAGATGACCGAGGCCGCCAACATCCTGCACAACGCGAGCGCGCACAGCCTCATCCTGCTCGATGAGATCGGGCGGGGCACGAGCACCTTCGACGGTCTGTCGCTCGCGTGGGCGGTGGCGCGCGACATCGCTACGCGGCTGCGCGCCTTCACACTCTTCGCCACCCACTACTTCGAGCTCACCACGCTCGCCAGCGAGATCGAAGGCTGTGCGAACGTGCACCTCGATGCCACCGAGCATGGCGAGGGCATCGTGTTCCTGCACGCCGTGCGCGAGGGACCGGCGAATCGCAGCTACGGCCTGCAGGTGGCCCAGCTGGCGGGGGTCCCGCAGGAGGTGATTGCCGCGGCGCGCCGCTACCTCGAGACGCTCGAGTCGCAACGCGATGCGCGGCGGCAGAGCGCCGGGCCGCAACCCGAACTGCCGCTTTTCGGTGCGCCTGCCGCGCCACCCGACGCACTGCGCGGGGCGCTCGCCGCGCTCGATCCGGACGCCCTCACCCCGCGCGAGGCGCTCGAGACGCTCTACCGGCTGCGCGAGCTCGCCGCCCGCGACCGCTGAGCCTCACGCCAGCGGGAAGCGGCCGTGCGCGAGGAATGCGCCGGTCGCGTGCGCGACGCGGGGCGAAAAGAGCATTCCCATGTGACTGACGGGCAGCGTCAGGTGATCGGTCGCGCCCGTAAGGCGTGTCTCACTCACCGCGACCGTGCCATCGTTGGCCTCGGTGAACTGCGCCAGCAGTTGCCCTACCCCGAGGGGCTCGGTGCCGGCGATGATGCCGAGCTCGCGTGCGTGCCCCCAGTGCCGGGGCGCCGGCGCCAGCAACTCCTGCATTACGGACTCGCCCATGAAGTGCGCCACCGGCGCGAAACGCGTCGCCACCTGTGCCGCGCGGCTGCCATTGGCCGGGGTGCCGAGAAACACGACCCGGCCGGGAGGTTGCGCGGGGTAGCGTTCGAGGAAGCGGTAGATGACGAGCCCCCCCAGGCTGTGACCGACCAGGTGCAGCTCGGCAGGGGCGAGCCCGGCGATGAAGGCGCGCAACCGCTCGATGGCCCCGGGTAGATCCGAGAACGAGGGCGCGTAGCGGAACGGGTGCAGCTCGAGTGCGAACTCCTCGCGCAGCCGGCGCCTGAGCAGCAGCGACTCCTCGCCCGGCATCCACAGGCCGTGCAGGTAGACGACCGCCGCCACGGGTGAGCTCAGCCTTTGTCGGTCACGGGCAGGCGCACGCGGATGTGCAGCTCCTGCAGCTGCGCCTCACTCACCGGCGTCGGCGCATCGGTGAGGGGGTCGGCCGCGGTCTGGGTCTTGGGGAAGGCAATGACGTCGCGGATGCTGTCGCCCCCGGCCATCTGCAGCGCCAGACGATCGAGGCCGAAGGCGATGCCGCCGTGCGGCGGGGCGCCGTACTTGAGCGCATCGAGCAGGAAGCCGAACTTGAGCCGCGCCTCCGCGGGGGCGATACCCAGCAGGTCAAAGACGGTGGACTGCATCTCCTCACGATGGATGCGCACCGAGCCGCCGCCGATCTCCGCGCCATTCAGCACCATGTCGTAGGCCTTGGCGAGCGCGGTGCCGGGCGCGGCGCGCAGCGCCGCCGGATCGTCCGACTGTGGCGCGGTAAAGGGGTGGTGCATTGCCGCCCAGCGCTTGCCGTCGGCATCCCACTCGAACATCGGGAAGTCGACCACCCACAGCGGTCGCCAGCCCGGCTGCACGAGCCTGAGATCCTGGCCGAGCTTGAGGCGCAATGCCCCCAGGGCATCGCTTACGACCTTGTGGCGGTCGGCCCCGAAGAAGATGAGGTCGTTATCCTCCGCCTGGGTGCGCTCGAGGATCCCCGCCGCGGCGCCTTCGCTCAGGAATTTGACGATCGGCGACTGCAGTCCCTCGCGCCCGCGGTCGCGCGCGTTCACCTTGATATAGGCGAGCCCGCGCGCGCCGTAACGGGCGACATACGCGGTGTACTCATCGATCTGCGAGCGCGGCAGCGCACCACCACCGGGCACGCGCAGCGCCGCGACCCGCCCCTGCGGATCGCGTGCCGGCGCGGCGAACACCTTGAACTCGCTGTCGCGGACCAGGTCCGCGACGTCGGTGAGCTCGAGCGGAATGCGCAGGTCCGGCTTGTCCGAGCCATAGCGCTGCAGCGCCTCGGCATAGGTGAGTCGCGGGAAGGGCGCGGGCAGCTCCACCGCCAGCACCTGCTTGAAGCAGTGGCGGATGAGCGCCTCCATGAGCGCCATGATGTCGGGCTGCGCGAGAAAAGAGGTCTCGATGTCGAGCTGGGTGAAGTCCGGCTGACGGTCGGCGCGCAGGTCCTCGTCGCGAAAGCAGCGCACGATCTGGTAGTAACGGTCGAAGCCCGCCACCATCAGCAGCTGCTTGAAGATCTGTGGCGACTGCGGCAGGGCGAAGAACTTGCCCGGGTGGGTGCGGCTCGGTACCAGGTAGTCGCGCGCCCCTTCCGGGGTCGCCTTGGTCAGCATCGGCGTCTCGATGTCGATGAAGCCATGCGCGTCGAGATAGCCGCGCATCGCGCGGGTCAACGCGTGCCGCCGCCGCAGGCGCTGGCTCATCACCTCGCGCCGCAGGTCGAGGTAGCGGTACCGCAGCCGCACTTCCTCGTTCACCGTCTCATCGAGCTGGAAGGGCAGCGCCTCGGAGCGGTTGAGGACCTCAAGCTCTCCGGCGATGAGCTCCACGGCACCGGAGGCCAACTGGGTGTTGACGGTGCCCTGCGGGCGCTCGCGCACCTTGCCCTGCACGCGGATCACGAACTCGTTGCGCAGCCTCTCGGCGGTGGCGAACACCGCCGGCAGATCGGGGTGGCACACCACCTGCAGCAGGCCCTCGCGGTCGCGCAGGTCGATGAAGATCACCCCACCGTGATCGCGGCGGCGGTGCACCCAGCCGGCCACGGTGACGTCCTGCCCGATCAGGTGCGCGTCGACTTGTCCGCAGTAATGAGAGCGCATGAGGCGCGCGATGTTACGCAAGCAGCCGCCGGGGCGGCAAATCGGCCTCAGGCCGCCGGCTTGGCGCTCGCCACGGCTGCCGCGAGGTGCGGGTGCGGCGGCGGCACCACCACACCGCAGGTGATGATCATCTTCATCGCCGCATCGACCGACATGTCGAGTTCGACCACCTGGCGGCGCGGCACGATCACCAGATAGCCGGCGGTCGCGTTCAAGGCGGCGGAGAGGTACACGGCCGCGTGCGGCTCGTGCAGCCGCTCGCTCACCTCCGGCACGTCCTCCGCCGTGAGAAAGCCGATGCTCCATACCCCGCTGCGCGGGTACTCGACCATCACCACCTTGCGGAACGAGCTCGACTGCGACAGCACGCTCTCGGCAAAGCTCTTCACCCCGCCGTACACGGTACGTACCACCGGGATGCGGTTGAGGAGCTCCTCGCCCCAGCGGATCAGGCTGCGACCGATGAGGTTGGTGACGAGGAGGCCGGTGAGAAAGACCACGATCAGGGCCAGCACCACCCCGACCCCCGGCAGCGCGAAGCCGACCAGCGCCTCGGGACGGTAGGCCGGCGGTACGAGCAATAGCGTCAGCCGGTCCATGATGTGCAGCATGAAGGTCACCACCCAGATGGTGGCGAGTATCGGCAGCCAGACCAGCACGCCGGCGACCAGGTAGCGGCGCAGCGCGACCCAGCCCGGCCTGCGCTCGTTCATGACTAGCGGCGGCCGCGGGAGCGCCGGGGCCTGGAGGGCCGGGGACGGCGCGACACTTTGGCGCGGGGGCTGCTCTTGCGCCGCGGCGGCACGGGTTTGAGTGCCGACTTGCCCTTCTCCTCAGCCGCCGGTTTGGGCGCCGGCACGGTCGCGTCCGGTTTGGCGTCTGCCTTCGCGTCAGGCTTCTCCGCCGGCTTCTCCGCCTTCACCTCCTCCTTTTCCAGGGCGAGGTTGCGCTTGGTCTCCTGCTCGGACTTGAAGTCGGTCTCGTACCAGCCGCCGCCCTTGAGGCGAAATACCGGGGCGGACACCAGTTTTTTCAGCGCGGGTTTGCCGCAGGAGGGGCAGCGCTTCAGCGGCGCGTCGGTGATCTTCTGCATCACCTCGCTGTAGAACTTGCAGGCCTGGCACTCGTATTCGTAGAAGGGCATGGCGCGGCTCTTTCGTTTCTGCGACGCATTATAG
>JAFAPI010000046.1 GCA_019247195.1 Gammaproteobacteria bacterium | reverse complement strand
GTCGAACCCTCGACGAGCGGGAGCAGATCGCGCTGGACACCCTCGCGAGATACGTCGGCACCGATGGTCTCCTGGCGCCGCGTCACCTTGTCTATCTCATCGATGAATACAATGCCGTTCTGTTCGGCATTCGCTATGGCCTGGATCTTGAGCTCATCCTCGTTGATGAGCTTGCCTGCCTCCTCATCGGTCAACAGCTTGAGCGCTTCGCGCACTTTGACCTTGCGCGCCTTGGTGCGATTGCCGCCGAGGTTGGCGAACATCGACTGCAGCTGCTGTTGCATCTCCTCCATGCCGGGCGGCGCCATGATCTCGACGCCGCTCGGAATGGCGCGCAGCTCGATCTCGATCTCACGATCGTCGAGGTCGTGCTCGCGCAGCATCTTGCGGAACTTCTGGCGCGTCTCGCCGTCGCGCGCGGGCGCGGGCTCATCGGTGGAGAAACCCATCATCCGTGGCTTGGGCAGCAGCGCATCCAGCACCCGGTCCTCTGCCGCATCGAGCGCCCGCTCGCGCACCTTGGCCATCTCCTGCTCGCGGGTCATCTTGACGGCGACGTCGGCGAGCTCCTTGACGATCGAGTCGACGTCGCGGCCGACGTAGCCCACCTCGGTGAACTTGGTCGCCTCCACCTTGACGAAGGGCGCGTTGGCGAGCTTGGCCAGGCGGCGCGCGATCTCGGTCTTGCCGACCCCGGTCGGGCCGATCATCAGGATATTCTTGGGGGTGATCTCCTGGCGCAGCGGCTCCCCCACCTGCATGCGCCGCCAGCGGTTGCGCAGCGCGATCGCCACGGCGCGCTTGGCCGCGCCCTGGCCGATGATGTGCTTGTCGAGCTCCTGGACGATCTGGCGCGGGGTGAGTGCTGACATCAGCGGCTGGCCTTGAGGTCCTCGACGACGAGGTTGCGGTTGGTGTAGATGCAGATGTCGGCGGCGATGTTGAGCGCGCGCTCGACGATCTCCCGCGCACCGAGGGAGGAGTCGGCGATGAGCGCGCGTGCGGCGGCGAGCGCGAATTGCCCGCCCGAGCCGATCGCGGCGACGTCGTGCTCCGGCTCGATGACGTCGCCGTTGCCGGAGATGACGAACAACTTGTCCGGATCACCGACCAGCAGCAGCGCTTCCAGGCGGCGCAGGTAGCGGTCCGAGCGCCAGTCCTTGGCGAGCTCGATGGCGGCCCGCGTCAGGTTGCCGTATTTCTCCAGCTTGCCCTCGAAGCGCTCAAAGAGCGTGAACGCATCCGCCGTGCCCCCGGCGAAGCCGGCCAGCACCTTGTCGCTGGCCAGCCGCCGCACCTTGCGCGCGTTGCCCTTCATGACGCTGTTGCCCAGGGTCACCTGCCCGTCCCCGCCGAGCGCGATCGCACCGCCGCGGCGCACGCCGAGGATGGTCGTACCGTGGGGGTCGAAGGAGGCATGGATCATCGGGATCGCTCCGCGCGGCCTGGGAGATCCGGCGCGGCCTCAGGCCTTGCGACGCGCGCGCGGGTGGGTGGCGTCGTAGATGCGGGCGAGGTGCTGGAAGTCAAGGTGGGTATAGATCTGCGTGGTGGAGATGTCGGCGTGGCCGAGCAGCTCCTGCACTCCGCGCAGCTCGCCGCTCGACTCGAGCAGGTGCGAGGCAAAGGAATGACGGAACAGGTGCGGGTGCACCGGCAGCCCGAGGCCCTGGCGGCGCGCCCAGGCCGCGACGCGCAGCTGTACCGCCCGCGCACCGAGGCGGCGGCCGCGGCGGTTGACGAACAGCGCCGGCTCGTCCGCGGCGGCAAGGCCGGCCCGCGCACGCAGCCAGTGCTGCAGCGCGACCACGGCCAGCCGGCCGACCGGGACTACCCGCGCCTTGCCCCCCTTGCCGAGCACGCGCACGGTGCGATCGCGCAGATCGAGGTGGGCGAGGTCGAGCCCCACCAGCTCGGCGAGCCGCAGGCCCGAGGAGTAGAGCAGCTCCATCAGCGCCCGGTCGCGCAGGCCGAGGGCGTCATCGGGCTCGATCGCCAGCAGGCGCGCCATCTGGTCTGCATCGAGGGTCTGCGGCAGCCGGCGCGGGGCCTTGGGCGCGCGCACTTCGTGGGCGGGGTTGTGCTTGAGGCGCATGCCGCCGCGGCCGGCGTCGCGCTCGCGCATCAGGAACGTGTAGAAGCTGCGCACCGCCGAGAGGCGGCGCTGGATGCTGCGCGGGCCGAGCCCGCCCGCGTGGCTGTGCGCCGCGAAGGCGCGCACCGTCTGCATGTCGAGCTTGTGCCAGTCGCGGATCCCGGCGCGCTCGCAGTGGCGCACCAGCGCGGCGAGGTCACGCGCGTAGGCCTGCTCGGTGTGGGCGGAGAGGCGCCGCTCGGCGCTCAGGTAGCGCCGGAAGCGGGCCACCCACCCGAGCGCGGCCGGAGTCACGCGCTCAGCCGGCCGGCGCGGCGCGCAGTGCGTCGGCGATCAGGTCCGCGAGGCGGGCGAGGAACTCGGTGCTCATGCCCGGATGAAAGCGCTCGCGGTCGGTGCTGCCGAGCGCCAGCAGGCCCAGGCTTCCCTTCTCGCCGAGCGGCACCAGGGCCACCGAGCCCATCTCGAGCCCCTCCGGGCCGAAGAGCAGCTCGCGCTGCGTGTCGCGCGCCTGGCCGCAGCGCGGTTTGCCCGCCGCGAACAGCGACTCGAAGGACTTCAGCTGCGGGTCATCGGCCCGCAGGGTGCGGACGAAGCGTCCGGCGGACGCGGCGCCGGGCTCGCCGATCAGCAGCAAGGTGGCGTGGAAGGCGTCGAAATCCTCGCGCAGGCCGGACTCGATCTGCGCCACGGCGGCGCCGCGCGGCGCCCGCAGCAGGCGCCGCGTGAAGCGGTGCAGCCGCTCGGCGATCGCATCGTTGCCGCGCGCCACCTTGATGAGCTCGGCGAGCCTGCTCTCGAGTACCGCCTGTTTCTCACGCAGCACCTCGATCTGCCGCTCCACCAGCGAGATGGTCGAGCCGCCGCCGCGCGCGTGCGGCAGCCGCAGCCGCGCCAGCAGCGCCGGGTGACGCTCGAAGAACTCCGGACGGCGCTGCAGGTATGCGGCGACCGATTCCTCTTCGCTGTCGGCCGCGGCCAGGCCGCGCGCCTCTCGTGTCGTCATGTATCAGACCTCGACGTGACCTTCGTAGGATACTTCGGCCGGACCGGTGAGCCAGACGCTGGTCGGCTCGCCCGCCCAGTCTACCTGTAACGCGCCGCCGGGGACGCTGACCTGCACGCGCGGAGCGAGCTGGCCGCGGCGCTGGCCGATGACCACCGCGGCGCAGGCGCCGGTGCCGCAGGCGGGTGTCTCGCCGGCGCCGCGCTCGTGCACGCGCAGGCGGATGTGGCCGGCGTCGATCACCTGCATGAAGCCGACGTTCACGCGCTGCGGGAAGCGCGGATGCTGCTCGATCAGGGGCCCGAGCGTGCCGACCGGTGCCTCATCGACGTCGGTCACCGCCAGCACCGCGTGCGGATTGCCGATCGAGACGATGCCGATGCGCAGCATCTGGCCGCCCACCTCGAGCAGCTGCGGATCGCGTGCCGCCGGCGCATCGAAGGGCAGGGTGCGCGGCTCGAAACTCGGCGGACCCATGTCGACCGCGACCTGGCCGGGCACGCCCGGGCGGGCGCGCACGGTGCCCGCGGGGCTATCGAGGGCGAGCCGATCGCCGCCGCGCCGGGCGAAGAGCAGCGCGGCGATGCAGCGCGCGCCGTTGCCGCACTGCTCGACCTCGTCGCCGTCACGGTTGAAGATGCGGTAGGAAGCGGCGCTGCCGGGCCGGTGCGGCGCGCCGAGCAGCAGCGCCTGGTCAAAGCCGATGCCGGTACGGCGGTCGGCGAGCTGCCGCAATCGGTCGGGCGTCAGCCGCGAGCGGACCGCGGTGGCGTCGAAGATGGCGAAGTCATTGCCGACCCCGTGCATCTTGGTGAAATCGACGCGCATCGTGCCCAAGCATAGCGGAAAATCTGCCCCGCCTCGTCAGCGCAGCACCGCGCGGTCCCGGAAAATGCAGCGGTCCATGACGGTGAGGATCCCCGCCGCGACCGCGCGCTCCGCGCTGGCCGCATCGACCACACCGTCCTGCAGCCACAGCGCCGGCAGCCGCAGCCCGATGCAGCTGGCGACGATGGCGGGCACGTGCACCGGACGACGGAAGACATCCACGACGTCCACGCGCTCATCGGCAGCGAGGACCTCGGGCAGCTGCTCGAGGCTTGCCACCGCGGGCTCTCCCAGCACCGACTCGACGCGGGGATTCACCGGGATGATGCGGTAGCCGAACCGCTGCAGGGCGCGCGCCACGCCGTGACTCGGGCGCGTCGGATCGGGTGACAGCCCGACCACCGCGATGACCCGCGCCGCACGCAGCAGCGCCGCGATCACCTCGGGGGCGGGGTTGGTGAACATCGGCGCTCCTTGGCGGGGGTCGGTGAGATTCTCTAGTCTAGGGGCGAGCCGTTGCGCGCTCGCCATCGAAGACTCGCGTGGCCGAGGAGTTCAGCGTCCGGATCGAGCCGCACGGGCGCACCTTCACGGTGCCGGCCGGAAAACCGGTGCTCGAGGCGGCCCTGGATGCCGGGCTCAACCTGCCGCACAGCTGCAAGTCGGGCCACTGCGGGTCCTGCCGTGCGCAGCTGCTCGAGGGCCGGATCCAGTACCCGAACGGACGCCCTCTCGGGCTCAGCGCCGAGGAGGAGCGCGAGGGCCTCGTGCTGCTGTGTCAGGCACGCGCGGGCTCGCCGCTGCACGTGCGCGCCCGCTCGGTGCAGAGCGTCGCGGACGTGCAGATCAAGACCCTGCCGTGCCGCATCGAGCGGCTGGTGCGCCTGGCGCCGGACGTGCTGCAGGTCTGGCTGAGGTTGCCGGCGGTGGAGCGCCTGAGCTTCCAGCCCGGCCAGTACCTGGACGTGCTGCTCGAGGGCGGGCGGCGGCGCAGCTTCTCGATCGCCTCGCCGCCGCACGACAGCGGGCTGCTCGAGCTGCACGTACGGCAGGTGGCCGGCGGGGATTTCACCGCGCGCCTGTTCGCCGCCGGCGCCGAGGCGCTGACGGCGGGGTCGCTGCTGCGCATCGAGGGGCCGGTCGGACAGTTCGTCTATCGCGC
>JAFAPI010000020.1 GCA_019247195.1 Gammaproteobacteria bacterium | reverse complement strand
GGAGGGAAAACCCCGCCCCCGAGCTTACGGCGAGCCTTGAAGTCAGCGCCGCCGCCCCTACCGTAGGCCGCGGAGTTTGACTCACCGCCTACCTAAGGAGGTGCCCGATGTTCGGACGATATTGGAGTCCCCACAGCGCATGGCTCGAGCCGTTCTGGCGGCTGCAGCAGGAGATGGACGAGGAGCTGGGTGAAGGGCTCTCCAGCTCCGGCGGCATCCGCTCGCTGCCGCGCGGCAGCTTCCCGGCCGTGAACGTGATCCAGACGCCGGAGGCCTTGCAGGTGTACGTGTTCGCGCCCGGGATCGATGCGAGCAAGCTCGAGGTTTCCATCCAGCAGGGCCTGCTGACGATCTCGGGCTCGCGCGAGATCGAGCCGCGCGAGGCGGCGCGCTACTACCGCCAGGAGCGCTTCACCGGCGAGTTCACCCGCGCCGTCAGCCTCGGTGAGGAGGTCGATCCGGAGCAGGTCGACGCCCGCTACCGCGACGGCATCCTGCAGATCAGCCTCAAGCGGCGCGAGGCCGCCAAGGCGCGCCAGATCGAGATTCACTGAAACGGGAGGCAACATGGCAACCAACCGCAACGATGTGTCCGTGCAGCAGTCCTCGGCTGCGACGCAACCGTCCGAGGGCTCGGGCTCGGCGCGCGGGCAGACGCGCGAGGCGGCCCTGCGCCCGCCGGTGGACATCCACGAGGACCAGGACGGCCTGATGCTGCAGGCCGACATGCCCGGGGTGGCGCGCGAGCGGCTCGAGGTGCGCGTCGATGGCGATACCCTGCTGCTCGAGGGGCGCGTGCAGTTCGAGCTGCCCTCGTCCGCCGAGGCGTTGTACGCGGACGTGCGCGCGACGGTGTATCGGCGCAGTTTCATTCTGAGTCGCGAGCTCGACAGCGCCAAGATCAACGCGACGCTGAAGGACGGGGTCCTGTCGGTGAAGATCCCCAAGCGCGCCGAGCTGCGGCCGCGCCGCATCACCGTGCAGGGCGGCTAGCCGCCTCCGCAGTACCGGCTGTCACTCCTTCGCGCGGGGCGCGGGCGAGAGCAGCCGGCACTGCATCGCGTGGAGACTGCGTGGGGCGGGGCCGGGGCCTGCGCCCGAGAATCGCAGCGCATCGACGCAGGCGGCCGCGCCGGCGAACATGGGCGGCAGGTCGCGGCCGGTCCCTTGCGGCCGCGGCCGGGCCTTGACGGCTCATCCCCCGCCCCAAGGAGTTGCCATGTCACTGACCCGACCGGCCCTCGATCCGCGCAGCGTCCAGCCGGTCAGCCACAGCGGCTACCCGGAGCCCTACCGCTCGCGCGTGCTGCCGCGCGAGGTCCGTCGGCTCGGTGATGCGCTCGGGCTCACGCGCATCGGCGTCAACCTCGTGACGCTGCTGCCGGGCAAGGAGTCCTCCATGCGCCACTGGCACACTCATGAAGACGAGTTCGTGCTGGTGCTGCAGGGCGAGCTGTCGCTGCGTACCGATGCGGGCGAGCAGCAGCTGTCGGCGGGGCAATGCGCCGGGTTTCCGGCCGGGAGCGAGGACGGCCACCAGCTGCTCAATCGCGGCAGCCGACCGGCGGTGTACCTGGTGATGAGCAACCGGCACCCGGAGGACACCGCCCACTACGCCGACCCGGACGTCGACCTGCGGTGGAACCCGCCCGACGCGCGCGGTCGCTTCACGCGCCGCGACGGCAGCCCGTACTAGCGGACGAGAAGCCGCAGCGCGAAGGCGACTCCCACCTCGTTGCCGACCTCATCGGTCGCCTTCCAGTCCCCCTGGCCCACGCCGAAGTCGAGCCGGCGCATTGTCACCTTGCCGGTCATGTAGCCGACCGTCGTGCCCTGCTCGATCGCGGTGCGAAAGCTGAAGGGCACGCGCAGCTCGCGCGTCACCCCGCGCAGGGTCAGCTTGCCGGCCGCCTCGTAGCCGCTGGCGGTGCGGTTGATCGCGGTCGCGAGAAAGTGTGCCTGCGGGTACTTCGCCGCCGCGAACAGGTCCTCGCCCTTGAGCGTGCCGTCGCGCTCCGCATCGCCGGTGTCGAGCGAGGCGATCTCCACGGTGACCTCGAGCCGCGCGGCGCCCGGCTGGGCCGGGTCGAAGTCAAAGCTCACCGGGAAGCGGGTGAAGCGGCCCTTGTTGGCCGCGCCCGCCTGCGTGAAGGTGAACTCGAGGGAGCTCTTAGCCGGGTCCGCGACGTAGTGCGGGGGGGTGGATGCCGTCGCGAGGGCAACCAGGGCGAGGAGCAGCAGGAGTGCGCGCCGCCTCATGAGGGTGTCCCATCGGCGCCGCTGACCGGCAACATGCGCCGCAGCACGTCATCCTTGAGCCAGAAGTGGTGGCGCAGCGCGGCGAGCGCGTGCAGGGCGGCGACCGTAACGAGGCTGAGCGCGAGCACCGCGTGGGTGGTGAGCAGCGCCTCGTACAGCGGCCGGCTCTTCGGCACCAGATCCGGCAGGGTGAAGAACCCGAAGTAGCTCACCGGGAACCCACGCGCGGAGGACATCATCCAGCCCGAGAGCGGCATGGCGAAGAGCAGCGCGTAGAGTGCCCCGTGCGTGAAGCGCGCCGCGTTGCGCTCCAGCGGCCCCAGGGTGTCCGGCAACAGCGGGGTCGGATTCGACCAGCGCCACAGCAGACGCAGGCAGGCAAGCAGGAGGATGGTGATGCCGATCGACTTGTGGGTGGCGAGCAGCTTCACCTTGCGCGACCCGACCGGCAGGTCGTTGGCCAGGTGGGCGAGGGTAAGCTGCGTGAGAATGAGCGCGACGATCAGCCAGTGCAGCAGCTGGCTCAGCGCGCCCCAGCGCTGTGGCGTGTTGCGAAGTGGCATGCGATGAAGCTTATGCGTCCGGCCCGGGCTTGCCTACTGCTGACCGCCGCGCTCCTCGCCGCTTGCCCGCTCCCGCCGCGGCACGCGGCCGCGCCGGCGCCCGCGCCCGCGCCCGCGCCGGCGCAGCTCGGCGTCCCCTACGATGTGCTGAGCAGCGAGTCGCTCCTGACGGTGCGGGTGTACCGCGCCGGCGCCCTCGCCAGCGCGGGGCACAACCACCTGATCGCCACCCACGAGCTCGGCGGCAGCGTCTACGTTCCCGCCGATCCGCTGCGCAGCACGTGCCGGCTGCACTTCCCGGTCCTGAGTCTGACGGTGGATGAGCCGGCGCTGCGCGCGGCCGACCCGAGCGGCGATTTCTCCGCGCCGGTGCCGGAGGCGGCCCGGCAGGGCACCCGCCTCCACGCGCTGGGCCCCGGGCAGCTGGACGCGGAGCACTACGGGGAGATCGAGCTGCGTTGCCTGCGGCTCGAGCGCGAGCCCTCCTCGGGAGCCGCGTTGGTGCGGGTGCAGCTCGAGGTTGGCATGCGCGGGGGAAGCTATCCCCTCACCCTCACCGTCCGCTACGCCTACGATGCGCAGACGCTGACGGTGAGCGGCGAGACCGACGTCCTGCAGAGCGCGCTCGGCCTCAGGCCTTACAGCGCACTGCTCGGGGCGCTGCAGGTGCAGGACCGCATCCACGTCGCGCTGGCGCTGCGCGCGCGGCGCGGCACCCGCTGAGGGGTGCCCTAGGGGGCGCCCATCTCCGCCAGCAGTTCCTGCGCGTGATACACCTTGCGCA
>JAFAPI010000014.1 GCA_019247195.1 Gammaproteobacteria bacterium | reverse complement strand
TGACCAGGAGGCGAGCGGGTGGTTATGAGCGACGAAGGAGCCCGTATAGCGCGAGACGTGGAACCACGTGTGGTTGTGCATGGTGAGCCGGGCCAGCGTCTGCGGGCCGCAATCCGAGGCGTGCGCGGCGACCTGAAAGATGGACTCGAGCATGAAGCGGCGGAGGGCTTGCACGCTGGGCTCCGGCCAGCGGAAGAGATTGAATCGACTCTCAAAAGTCTCCGTCTGGGGTGTATGGCTCGGCGTGGGATTGCGGTGCTGATCCGTCTCGCGCGCGAGGAACAGGGCTTCGAGCTCCTGATTGAGGCGCTCGCAGGGGTGCAGGCGCCCCTGGGCGAGCGGCACCGCAAAGACGCCCTCGACCCGCAGCTCATCTACCATGCCGGCAGCTCTTGTTCCGGGTGAGCGAACCGGACGCGTGCCTGGATCAACATCAGCTCACGATCGCCGCGATTTAGTGCTATTTCGTGCATGATCGCCGCAGGAAATACGGCCAAGTGGCCGGCCACCGGACGCCAGAGGTGGTGACCCGGGTGAAAGGGGGGTCGTAGCCCTGCGTTCGAGGCGTCCAGGAACATGCCCCCCATCCGCGCCTCGTACAGCCTGAGCATCGCGCTGTCAGCTCTCTCTTGGGTCGGCGCCGGGGCGGCCACGCAGTAGAGCGCACACCAGGAGGCGAGCGGCAGATTGCTCGCCGCCAGGCAGCCGTTGGGCCTCACGAGGAGGAGCCGCCCCCGCACCTGCACGGCCAGCTTGTCGAACTCCGATGCACTCAGGCGGCTGGCCGCCATGACCACGCCGCACAGCGCACTCAGAATCTCAGAGCGGAGGGTGGCGAGGCCGGGATGCCCCCCTTGGAACAAGGTCTCGCGGCCTCGGAAGCAGAGCGCATCCGCCGGGTAAGCGGGGTCGCGGTTGGCGTCCGTGGCCTGCTCCAAGAGCCAGGGAGCAAGCGCGGAATTGAGTTCCGGTGGGAGCGCGAGCGGGATGGACGCGAACGGAACGGCAAAGAGCGCCTGCAGCGGGATGGCACTCATGGCCCTTGCAGCTCGCGCTCAAGTGCGGCCAGTTCGTGCCGGTAGTGCCGGGCGCGGCCCGAGGCGTGCTGGTAGAGACCCCGCCGAACCTGCCAGACGCTCGCCGTGCGCACGCTGCGCGCATGCGCCGCGAAGTCCAGGCAGCCCTCATGCCAGTCCAGGCGCAGGAAGGCGAGGAGGCGCTGCAGCTGCGATCTGGGCTCGCGCACCAGGCTATCGTAGTTGAATTCCAGCAGATCCTCGCCGTAGCAGGACTGCCAGTGCGCCATCAATCGCCGGTACTGGCGGAAGTAGTGACCCGTATCGAGCAGGTCGAGCGCGTAGCTCTGCCTCTGATCCAGGTGCAGGAAGAATATGGAGAGACAGGTGTCGAGAGGGTCGCGCGTGGTGTGGATGATCCGCGCGCCGGGGAACAGCCGCTTGATGAGACCGATAAATAGAAAGTTGTCCGGGCGTTTGTCGGTCACCCACTGGGCCGTCGGGAAACGCAGCGCGAGACCGGCTTGGTATTCCGCCGCGGCCTCCTCGAAGCGCCTGGGGTCCGCCGCCGCCGCGGCCGGAAAGGGCGAAAACCGTCGACTCACCAGCCGCGGCAGGAGCGGTAGTTCGCCCCCCGCCGTCACTGCGGGATGCGCCGCCAGCAGCGACTCCGCCAGGGTCGAGCCGGAGCGGAACATGCCGCAGATGAAGACAGGGGCGGGACCGGTGGCGATCCCTGCAGGTTTTGAACTAACGGGGCACGGAAACGCCGAGATTATTTCTTCTGTGAAACGTTCCTGCGCTGCGCGGTCATACAGCACCGGCTCCGAGGCGCTCAGCCGGCTAGCGGCGTTGGCGTGCGCGGCCGCCTGGAAAGCCTCTGGGTACGCGCCTGCGGCATCGAGCGCGCGTGCCAGCGCGAAGCCGAGCGCAGCCCGGTCGGCGTGGTGCGCGGCCGGATCTGACAGAGCGCTGCGCAGCTGTCCGATCAGGACGTGCCCGGGCCCGTCGATGTCGAAGAGCTGGGCATAACGGGCGAGCGCCGCGTACGACCGCGGTTCGAGCGCGAGCACCGACTCATAGGTGCGCCGGGCCGCTTCCCGCTCGCCGAGATCTTCCTGGAGGTTGCCCAGGTTGAGCAGCGCCGGCTGGTAGCGGGGATTGAGCTCGAGCGCGCGCCGCAGCTCCTGCTCGGCCGCCTGCGGCTGCTGGAGGTCATCGGCGTACACCACCGCGCGGTTCAGGTGGACTTCCTCGGGGGCGCGCACCCCGGCAAGCAGGGCGCGGCGGTAGGCCTCCAGCGCCTCCCGCGGCCGCTCCACGCGACGCAGCAGCCGGCCGAGGTTGTACCAGGCGTCCGCGAAACCCGGCATCGCGCTGAGGAGCTGCTGATAGAGCGTGATGGCCGCCTCGCACTGTCCGAGCGCGGCCAGCTGCTCGGCGGTATGCGCCCGCTGCTCGGCGTCCTCGCGGGCGCGCATCCGTTACGCCGCGGCGAGCCAGAGCTCGACGTCGCTGCAGCCCTGCACCGCGCGCCATGCGGTGAGCTGCGTATCGCGCGCGAGCAATCGCTGCACGGCCTGCTCCTTGCCCGCCTCGATCACGACAAACAGTGGCTCGCGTACGTTGGCGAGCAGCTCGGGCGTCACGCTGACCGCGGACAGGCCATCGGGCCGGGCGACCTCGATGGCGAAGCGCCCACGCGCGCGCTCCAGATCCTGTGCGGTAAAGAGCGAGGCGGTATGGCCGTCGGCCCCCAAGCCGAGAAGTCCCAGACCGAGCGGTATGCCGCTGGCCAGGAGCGTGGCGAGGGCGCGGTCGTACGCGGCGGTGGCCTCCGCGAGCGACCGCTCGGTCGGGACGCGCAGCAGCGACTCTGCGGGCAGGCCGAGCGTCTCGAGCAGCGGCCAGGATTGATGGAAGTTGCTGGCGGCGGCGTCGCTCGGGACATAGCGCTCGTCAGAGAAGAGGACGTGGAGGCGATCATCGTGGCGCAGCCCCTGCTTCGCGAGTCTGCGGTACACCGGGAGCGGGGTTTCCCCGCCGGAGAGCATGACTGCGTGGGCGCCCGGAGCGGTGAGAGCGGCGCTCAGCCGCACGGTGAGCGCCGCTTCCAGATCTGCGCGGGCGCCAAAGCGGCGCGTGGTAAGGGTCGTCATGGTCCGTGGGGGCGCTCGCCGACCTGGGCCTGCACCTCGAAGATACGCCCGCCGCGCAGGCCTTTCAGCCGCACGGTGGATCCTGGCTTGTGGCTCGCGATGCGCCCAAGGGCATCTTGGGCCGTGTGCGGCGCTACCCCGTCGATCGCCAGCAGCAGGTCCCCGGGCTGCAGCCCCGCCTGTTGCGCGGGGCTGCCCACGTAGAGGTTGTCGATCAGCACGCCCGGTTGCGCCAGCCCGAGCTGCTGCGCTCGCTCGTCGGAGAGGTCCTCGGGCACGATGCCGATCCAGCCGCGGATCACGCGCCCGTGCGCGATGATCTCGCTGAGTACGCCGCGCACCATGTTGACGGGGATGGCGAAACCGATGCCTTCCACGCCGATGTTCTTGGCGACGATCGCGGTGTTGATGCCGACCAGCGCTCCACTCGCATCGACCAGTGCGCCACCGGAGTTGCCAAAGTTGATCGGTGCATCGGTCTGGATGAAATCCTCCAGCGGGGCGATGCCCAGCTGCTGACGGCTCACCGCACTCACGATCCCGTGCGTCACGGTTTGAGACAGTCCCACCGGGTTGCCGATCGCGAGTACGACGTCGCCGACCTTCAGCTCGTCGGAGCGGCCGAGGACCGCCACCGGCAGTGGCAGCAGGTCGATCTTCAGCACGGCGAGATCGGTGTCGGGATCACGCCCGACGATGCGTGCATCCGCGACGCGACCGTCGGCGAGCTGCACGCGGATCGAGTCGGCGTTGGCGATCACGTGCTGGTTGGTGACGATGTGCCCCGTGTCATCAACGATGACCCCCGAGCCGAGGCTCCGTTCGATGCGCTGCCGGTAGCGCGGCATGTAGTCACCGAACAGCTCCCCAAGCGAGGGCGCGATGCGCTCGGTCACCAGCCGTGCGGTATACACGTTGACCACCGCCGGGGCCGCACGCTGCACCGCCTCGGCGTACGTGACGCGCGGTGGCGCCGCCACCGTGGGGGCGGCGGGGGGCGGTGACGGCGCGCGCGCACGGCCCTCGCGCTGCAGCAGCTCAGGGCGCAGTGCCACGATCAGGAAGGCGAGCGCCAGGCCGCCGACCACCGAGCCTGCAATGAAGATCAAACCGCGCCCGAGGCGATTAAGCATAACGAACTGCGGCTCCGGGAAAGCCCCGCGGTCGCGCGCCGGCGCCCGGGAGGCCAAGTCTGTTTGTGTATAATGCGCCGCCCCCCGCAAGGTATGAAATCGCTGTGCAGCCGCGCGGCGCCGCACGGGCGGTCAGACCGCGAAGCGGCTGCGCGCGGGGCATGCTGTCAATGGGCGGAGAGGTGGGATGGCGGAGCACGCGATCGGCGCCGATGATGAGATCGACCTGAGTCGGCGCAAGTTCCTCACCCGCGCGACGATTGCTACCGGCGCCATCGGCGCCGTGTTTACCGCCGTCCCGTTCGTCGAGTCCTGGAGCCCCTCCGAGCGTGCCCGCGCGCAGGGCGCGCCGGTGGACATCGACCTGACCAAGGTCGAGCCCGGCCAGATGATCGCGCCCATCCCCGTGTGGCGAAAATCGCCCATCTACGTCGTGCACCGCGGGCCGGAGATGATCAAGCGCATCGCCGGACACGATGATCAGCTGAAGGACCCGCACTCGGAGCAATCCGATCAACCCGCCTACGCCAAGAATCCGCTCCGCTCGCGCACGCCCGAGTTCCTCGTCCTGGTGGGGACCTGCACTCATCTGGGTTGCCTGCCCAAGCAGCGCTTCGCGGCTGGCGAGCTCTACCCGAGCTGGCCAGGCGGCTTCTTCTGCCCCTGCCATGGCTCGCGCTTCGACCTCGCCGGTCGTGTGTTCCAGGGCTCCCCGGCCTCGATCAACCTGCGCGTACCTCCGTACTCCTTCCCCACCGAGCGCACGCTGCGCGTCGGGGCGGATGAGAAAGGGGCGGCCTGATGGCCATCAAGACCGCGAGCGGTGCTCCCGCGCAGCTGCCCCCGGCCGGCCGGCCCTCGGCCGGACAGCGCCTGTGGGCCTGGCTCAACCGGCGCATGCCGATACAAGGGTTCATCGAGGACCAGCTGACCGGCTACTACGCGCCGAAGAATTTCAACGTCTGGTACTTCTTCGGCTCCCTGGCGCTGCTGGTGCTGGTGGTGCAGCTGCTCACCGGTATCTTCCTCACCATGTTCTACAAGGTGGGCGAGACCAGCTCGTTCGACTCCGTCGAGTACATCATGCGCGAGGTCAGCTTCGGCTGGCTGATCCGCTACCTCCATTCCACCGGTGCCTCCGCATTCTTCATCGTGGTCTATCTGCACATGTTCCGTGCCTTCCTCTACGGCTCCTATCGCGCCCCGCGCGAGCTGCTGTGGCTGCTGGGCATGGCCGTGTACCTGGCGCTGATGGCCGAGGCGTTCATGGGCTACGTGCTGCCCTGGGGCAACATGTCCTTCTGGGGCGCGCAGGTGATCGTCAACCTGTTCAGCACCATCCCCGGCATCGGTCCGGCGCTGGTCGAGTGGATCCGCGGGGACTATGCGATCGCCGACGCGACGCTCAACCGCTTCTTCTCGCTGCACGTGGTGGCGATTCCGCTCGCGCTGCTGCTGCTCGTGGCGCTGCATCTCGTCGCGCTGCGCCAGACCGGATCGAACAACCCCGACGGCATCGAGATCAAGGATCGGCTGGGCCCCAATGGCAGGCCGCTCGATGGCATCCCGTTCCACCCCTACTACACCGTCAAGGACATCGTGGGCGTGGGCGTGTTCTTCGTGCTGTTCGCGATCGTGGTGTTCTTCGTGCCGACCCTGGGCGGGCTGTTCCTCGAGGCCCCGAACTTCGAACCGGCCAATCCGCTGTCGACGCCTGAGCACATCGCGCCGGTCTGGTACTTCACCCCCTACTACGCGATCCTGCGTGCGGTGCCCGACCAGCGCCTGGGCGCGCTGCTGATGCTGATCGCGGTCATGGTCTTTCTGTTCGTGCCGTGGCTGGACCGCTCGCCGGTGAAGTCGATGCGCTACAAGGGCTACTGGTCGCGCCTGTGGCTCACGCTGTTCGCCATCTCCTTCATCGCCCTCGGCTATCTTGGCCTGCAGCCGGCCGAGGGGCTGTACGTGGTGCTCGCGCGCATCTTCGCGGTCATCTACTTCCTCTTCTTCATCCTCATGCCGTTCTACACCAGGTTCGAGAGCGTGCGGCCCGTGCCGGAGCGGGTGACTTACCATGCGCACTGAGCGCCACGCCGGCCGGATCGCGCTGCTGGCGCTCGCCGCGCTCGCCGCTGCGGCGCTGCGCGCCGAGACCTCCGGGCCCGCGACGGGGCGGACGGCCGGGGAGGAGGAAAAACCCAAGGCGGGCGGGGACTGGCAGCACTGGCATGCCAACAACGACGTGACCGATCTGCCCTCGGCGCAGCGCGGGGCCCGCAACTTCGTGAGCTATTGCCTCGGCTGCCATTCACTGAAGTACGAGCGCTGGTCACGCCTGGGCACCGACCTGGGCATTCCGGCGGACCTGCTGCAGAAAGATCTGTTGCCCCCGGGTGACAAGCCGCTGCAGTACATCCAGACCAGCATGCCGCCGGCCGACGCGGAGGCCTGGTTCGGCAAGGTACCTCCGGACCTGTCGCTGATGGCCCGCGCGCGGGGCCGGGACTATATCTACCAGTTCCTCAAGACTTTTTACGTCGACCCGACGCGCCAGACCGGCGCCAACAACCTGCGCTTGCCGACGACGGCAATGCCGCACGTGCTGTCGGAACTCGAAGGCCTCAAGCGCGCGGTGTTCCGCGAGGAGACGCGCGCCGCCGAGGGAGGCAGCTCGCGCGAGCTGGTATTCGATCACTTCGAGACGCTGGCGCCCGGGCGCCTGAGTCCTGTCGAGTACGACCGTTTCGTGCGCGACACGGTGAACTTTCTCGACTACGTCAGCGAACCAACACAGACAGCCCGCCGCGCGCTCGGCGTGTGGGTCGTGCTGTTCCTGCTCGTGTTCACCTGGCTGGCCTGGCTGGTGAAGCGCGAGTACTGGAAGGACGTGCACTGAGGCGTCGCGCCGGGGCGCGCGTCACGGCGGCACCGACACAGCGGATCGCAGGAGCGCCAGAGTGTCGAGCAGACGATCCATCATGACGCTGTTCTCCGCGCCGGCTGACCCGTGGAGTCACCGCACGCGCATCGTGCTGGCGGAGAAGGGCATCAGCATCGACATCGTCAGCGTGGAGGCCGGGCGCTTCCCTGAGGATCTGCTGGACCTCAACCCCTATCACAGCGTGCCGACGCTGGTGGATCGCGATCTGGTGCTCTATGACTCGCGGGTGATCATTGAGTACCTCGATGAGCGCTTCCCGCACCCGCCGCTGATGCCGGTCGATCCCGTGAGCCGTGCCCAGTTCCGACTGGCGCTCTACCGCATCGAGCGCGACTGGTACGGGCTCGCGCGTCAGATCGACCAGGAGCCGGACAAGAAGCAGACCGTGCGCCTGAAGAAGATCCTGCGTGACACGATCTTGCAGAGCACCGATCTGTTCAAGGTCAAGCCGTACTTCCTCGCCGACGAGTTCTCGCTGGTGGACGCCACCATCGCGCCGATCCTGTGGCGTTTGCCTTACTATGAGATCGACCTGCCGCCGCAGGCGCAGGCGATCGACAAGTACGGGCAGCTGCTATTCGCACGCCCGGCCTTCCGCGAGGCGCTCTCCGAGCGCGAACAGGAGATGCGACTGCTGTAGCAGGAGCGATATGAGCCATACCTTGCCCAAGCGTCCCTACCTGCTGCGTGCCATGCACCAGTGGATCAGTGACTGCGGCAACACGCCGCACGTCATCGTGGACGCTACGCGCGAGGGCACCGAGGTGCCACGCGCCTACGTGAAGGACGGCAAGATCGTGCTCAACCTCAGCGAGGGCGCTACGCAGCGACTCAAGCTCGGCGCCGAGTGCATCGAATTCGACGCGCGTTTCGCCGGTGTGGTGCACCACGTGCGCTTCCCGGTGAGCGCCGTGCTCGGCGTCTATGCCCGCGAGACCGGCGAGGGCATGGTGTTCTCCGAGCAGGACCTCGGTCCCGAGCCGCCGCAGCGGCCCACACCGGCCGACGAGGGCGCGCCAAGGCGCCCGCAGCTGAAGGTCGTGAAATAGTACGAGTCGGCCTGTAAGCCGGGTTCTGTCGAGGGCAATCATTCCTCTGGGATCCGCGTCACCGCGGACCTCTAGCGGCCTACCCGGAAACGCGTGCGGATCGACGCTGCCGCCACCGGTTACGGTGCGGCGGTTTCCCTATTTGGCCTTGCTCCAGGTGGGGTTTGCCGTGCCGTCGCGTGTTACCACCGACGCGGTGCGCTCTTACCGCACCGTTTCACCCTTGCCGGTCCGGTGAGGGACTTGGGCGGTCTGCTCTCTGTTGCACTTTCCGTGGGCTCGCGCCCCCCAGGCGTTACCTGGCACCCGATCCGCCGGAGCCCGGACTTTCCTCCACCCGCGCTGTTGCCGCAGGCAGCGATTGCCCGGCCGACTCGCGGCAGCACAATAAGGCGCCGGGGCGCGATGTCAAATGCGGTCGCCGGATTTGCTCGGCCGGCCCCCCAGCGCGGTCGCGAGGGCATAGGCCTCCTGGCGCGTGGCGCCGGTGAGCTGCGCCGCGAGCGCTGCGGCACGTCCCGGGGGAAGCTCGCGCGCGAGAATCTCGACGGTACGGCGCAGCGCCGCCAGATCGATGGCGGCTGGGCGAGGCGCCGCCCCGCCCACCAGGAGGGTGATCTCCCCGCGGCTGAAGTTCTCCTCGGCGCGGGCACGCTCGAGCAGCTCCCCGAGTGTGCCGCGGTAGATGGTCTCGTGCAGCTTGGTGAGCTCGCGGGCGACGACGGCCATGCGCTCCGTGCCGAACTGCGCCACCAGCTCTTCCAGCAAAGCCGCGATGCGATGGGGCGACTCGAACAGCACCAGCGTGCGCTCCTCCGTGGCGAGGGCCGCGAGGCGCGCCGTCCGTTCGCCGCCGCGCGGCGGCAGGAAGCCTTCGAAGCAGAAGCGCTGCACCGGCAGACCCGCGACCGCCAGCGCCGCGGTCAGCGCGGAAGGCCCGGGGACGGTCTGCACGCAGTGGCCGGCCGCCGCGGCGCGACGCACCAGTTCGTACCCCGGGTCCGACAGCAGCGGGGTGCCCGCGTCACTCACCAGCACGAGCCGCGCGCCGGACTCGAGCCGCTCCAGGAGCCGCGGGACGCGTTGCGCCTCGTTGTGGGCGTGCAGCGAAAGCAGGGGCCGACTGAGACCGAGGGATTGCAGCAGGGCACGCGTGTGACGGGTATCCTCGGCGACGATCAGATCGGCCTGCGCGAGCGTCTCGCGCGCGCGCGGGCTGAGATCGGCGAGGTTGCCGATCGGTGTTGCCACGACTTGCAGCGTGCCGCGCCCCTTGGTCACTATAGTCCGGTCGCCAGGCCGCATCGATCCGGCGGCATTCCGCGCATCGTGCCCCGCTAACAAAGGCCCATCAACTCATGTCCGCCCGTCGTCTGTCCCCGCTCTGGGTATCGCTGCTGATGTGCGGCCTGACCGGCTGCCCCGGGCCGGGCGAGCGGGCGGAGGCCCCCGCCTCGCTCGAGCGCGCGCACGAGCTCGAGCGCGGCGATCCGGCCGGCGCGGCGCGGCTCTATGAGGAGCTGGCGGCCGCGAGCGCGGGCAACGACCGCAACGCGCTGCTGCTGCACGCCGCCTACGATCAGCTGCTCGCGCACCGCGCCGAGGAGGCCGCCCGTGTCCTGGCGCTGCTGCAGGGCGAGCTGAACGCCGATCAAGCCACCGAGCGGGCGCTGCTGAACGTGCACCTCGCACTCGAGCGCGGGGCAAGGGATGAGGCGGCGCGGCAGCTGGCCGCGCTCGCCGAGCCGCAAAATCCGGCGCTCGCGCGTCAGTACCGCGAGCTGAAGGCGCGCACGGCGGCGGCACAACCGCGGCACGGGCTCGGTCCGCGACTCACACCCAACACCGAGGCCGGGCCGCACCTCGCGCTGCTGCTGCCCCTGACCGGCCGCACCGCGGCCGCTGCGGGCAGCGTGCGGGATGGCTTCCTCACGGCCTATTATCAGAGTTCGCCAGAGGACCGACCACGGCTGCGCGTCTACGACACTGGCGCCCAGAGCGTTGCCGAGGCTCTCGCCGAGGCGAACCAGCAGGGCGCCGAGTTCATCGTGGGCCCCCTGACGCGCGAAGAGGTCACCGCCGCAGCGCAGACACCCACCGCCAACTCAGTGCCGATCCTCGCGCTCAACTTCCTGCCGGCCGAACAGGCGCCGCCGGCGGCATTCTTCCAGTACGCACTCTCGCCGGAGGATGAGGCGCGCGCGGCCGCACACCGCGTGCTGGCCGATCATCACCGGCGCGGCATCGCACTGGTACCGGCGGGCGATTGGGGCGAACGCGTGCTGGCCGCCTTCCGCCAGGAGTTGGTGGCAGGCGGCGGTGACCTCCTGGCCACGGCGCAGTTCGATGCGGCACGCACCGATTACGCGGCGCCCATCACCGAAGTGCTGCGCATCAGTGACAGCACCGCGCGGTTCAAGCGCCTCGAGTCGGTGCTCGGCACGAAGCTGCAATTCGAGCCGCGCCGCCGCGGCGACATCGAATTCATCTTCGCACCCGCGCAGGCCAAGACCGAACGGCTGCTGCGTCCGCAGCTGCGCTTTCACTACGCCGGTGACATTCCCACGTACGCGACGTCCGAGGCTTTCGAGCCCGAGCTGCGGGCCAACGAAGATCTCGACGGGCTGATGTTTCCCGACATGCCGTGGATTCTGGGCGGCGAGCTCGTCGACGCCGTCCGCAGCGCGGCGCACGAAGCGTGGCCGAGCGGCGGACCCGTGCGGGGGCGGCTGTTTGCCTTCGGCTTCGATGCGTTCCGCCTTGCCCAGGCACTGCGCGCGCATCCGCCGGCGGCCAGCGTGCACGTAAGCGGGCTAACCGGCGAGCTCAGCCTCGACGCCGAGCGTCACGTGCGGCGCGAGCTCGGTTGGGCGCAGCTGCATAACGGCGAGCTGCGCGTGCTCGCCAATGGCGATTCCAACAGCACCTGACTTCTAACATCCAACATGCCGCGCGTCCGCGCGCTATGCGGGTCCATACGGTCGTCGTTTCCCGTTCCCGCCGGCTCGGAGGTCGCTCGGCCCGGGAGAGCCTGACATCGCGTGGCTCGCCTCAGCGAGCATTCGGCGCGCACCTGGGTGGAAACCCCCACTCAGGGCCACGAAAGATCACGCACTGTATAAACTTCACCCGGCAACCCGCTGATTGCGTTCGGCGATTCGCCGCTTTCTGCGCACCGACACTGTGGATATACACATAAGTCGTTGTGACTGCGACGAATTTCTCACTTTTTCAATTGACATAGTCCAGCCTCGCTCCCATAGTGGCGTCTAGTGGGAGAAAGTGGGGGGAAATGGGCGAAATCTCGCCTCACGGGTCATGTTTCGCGGTGCAACAAAAATCACCCTGGACGACAAGGGGCGGATGGTCATGCCCACCCGCTACCGGGAGCAGATTAACGAGCTCGCCCAGGGGAAATTGGTCATCACCGTCGACCGCGACCAGTGCCTCCTTCTCTATCCCCTGCCCGAGTGGGAACTGATCGAGCGCAAGCTCATGGCGTTGCCGAGCCTGAACGCGACCGCGCGTCGGCTGCAGCGACTCATGGTAGGCCATGCGACCGACCTGCCCCTCGACGGGCACGGCAGGGTACTGCTGCCCCCGGAGCTGCGCGAGTTCGCACAGCTCGGGCGGACCGGGATGCTGATTGGCCAAGGAAATCGCTTTGAGCTGTGGGATGAGGCGCGCTGGAACGAGCGGCGCGACCTGTGGCTGAAGAACGAAGAAACCATGACCGATCTGCCCTCCGAGCTCGAGTCCCTGTCGCTGTAAGGGGTCGTTTTACGGACGAGGCTGGCTGGGCGTAGCCCGTGCAAGAGCACTCAGGGGGGCGGGGGCGGACCGTCTCGCCGGCGGAGGAGCACGTACCGGTGCTCGCCGCCGAGGCGCTCGAGGGGCTGGCCCTGGAAGCGGACGGTTACTATGTCGATGCGACGTTCGGGCGGGGCGGTCATACGGCACTCCTACTCCAGGCCCTGGGTCGAGAAGGCCGCGTGCTCGCAATCGACAGGGATCCGCAGGCCATCGAGGCCGGCCGCCGCCGCTTTGCCGACGAAGTGCGGCTTACGCTCCTCCACGCGTCGTTTGCCGACCTCGGCACGCTCGTGCCGGCACACGCGGACGATCGTCCTTGCCGGGGCGTGCTCTTTGACCTCGGGGTCTCCTCACCGCAACTCGACGATCCGTCGCGCGGCTTCAGCTTCCGCGCCGATGGCCCGCTCGATATGCGCATGGACCCGTCGCGCGGCGAGCCCGTCTCGGCCTGGCTCGCTCGCGCGGGCCTCGACGAGATTCGCCAGGTGATCGCGACCTTTGGCGAGGAGCGCTTCGCCCGGCGCGTCGCCCAGGCCATCCTCACCCGGCGCCAGGTACGGCCGCTCACGCGCACCGGGGAGCTGGTCGAGCTCGTGGCGCAGGCGGTGCGCACGCGCGAGCCCGGCAAGCATCCGGCCACGCGCACGTTCCAGGCGCTGCGGATGTTCATCAACGATGAACTGGGACAGCTCGAGCGCGGTCTCACCGGAGCGCTGGCGGCATTGAGCCCGGGCGGCCGTCTGGCCGTCATCAGCTTCCACTCCCTCGAGGACCGGGCGGTGAAGCGCTTTCTGCAGCGTGAGTCGCAGCTCGATCCCGCCCTCAAGCGGCTGCCCGTGGTGCCGGCCCGCGCCCGTCCGCGCCTGAAACTGATCGGCCGCAAGCGCCGGCCCGAGGCGGCCGAGCTGGCGCGCAACCCGCGCGCACGCAGCGCTCTGCTGCGGCTCGCCGAGCGGTTGCCATGAGCCGGCGCCTGCTGCTCGTCGCCATTCCGCTGTTGTGGGTGGCGGCCCTGGCATCGGCCGCCGGCGCGGTGTACTGCAAGCACCGCACCCGCGCGCTCTTCGTCGAGCTCGAGTCGCTCAACGCCCGCCGCGACAACCTGGAGATCGAGTGGGGGCAGCTGCAGCTGGAGCAGAGTGCCTGGTCCTCGCCCGCCTTCGTTGAGCGGGTGGCCAACGCCAAGCTGCACATGGCCCTGCCTCCGCCCAAGGAGATCGAGATCGTCTCGCCATGAGGAGGGGGGCCGCACGCACGGACGAGGTGCGCGCCTTCCGCTGGCGCGCCGCATTGCTGCTCGCGCTCCTGGGCACCGGCGCACTCGCGCTGATCTGGCGTGCGGTCAACCTGCAACTGCGCGACCACACGTTTCTGGCCCGTGAGGGAGATGCGCGCTTCTCGCGCGTGCTCGAGATCGCCGCGCACCGCGGCACCATCACCGACCGCTACGGCGAGCCGCTCGCGGTGAGCGCTCCGGTGGACTCGATCTGGATCAACCCGAGCGAGCTCGCGGTCGCTACCGATCAGATCCCGCGCCTCGCCAAGGCGGTGGGTCTTGATCGTCAGGATCTCGCGCGGCGGGTGACGAGTAATCTCGACCGTGAATTCCTCTACATCGCGCGCCACCGCCAGCCCGCCGAGGCCGCGCAGATCAAGGCGCTCGGCATACCGGGCGTTTATACCTCACGCGAGTACCGTCGCTACTACCCGGCCGGCGAGGTAACCGGTCATCTGCTGGGGTTCACCAATGTCGACGACGCCGGGCAGGAGGGCCTCGAGCTCGCGTTTGACCATTGGCTCGCCGGCGAGAATGGCGCCAAGCGCGTTATCCAGGATCGCTACGGCCGCATCGTGCAGAACGTCGAGAGCATCCGCACGCCGCGCCCCGGGCGCGATCTGGTGTTGTCGATCGACCTGCGCATCCAGTACCTCGCCTACCGCGAGCTCAAGGCGGCGATCCGCGACCAGCGCGCCCGCGCCGGCTCGGTGGTCGTGCTCGACGTGGCCACCGGCGAGGTCCTCGCCATGGTGAACCAGCCGGCCTACAACCCCAACGACCGCGACCAGATCCAGGCGGCGGTGTACCGCAACCGCGCCGTCACCGATATTTTCGAGCCCGGCTCCTCCATCAAGCCCTTCTTCGTCGCGGCCGGGCTCGCTTCGGGCAAGTACGACAACCACAGCCTGATCGATACCTCGCCGGGCTTCGTCAAGGTGGGGGTGAAGATCTTCGAGGACGAGCACAATCTGGGCGTGGTGGATATCGCCACCGTGCTCGCCAAGAGCTCGAACGTCGGCATGGCGCACATCGCGCTCACGCTGCCGCCGCAGGCAATCTACGCGACGCTCACGCAGCTCGGGTTCGGCCAGGTGACGACCAGCGGCTATCCGGGCGAATCCGCCGGACTGCTGCCGAACTACAAGCAGTGGCGACCCATCGGGATCGTCACCATGTCCCACGGCTACGGTCTGTCGGTCACCCCGCTGCAGCTCGCGCACGCGTACGCGACGATCGGCGGCCAGGGCCTGGCGCGCCCCATCTCCTTTCTGCAGGTGCCGGGCGCCCCGCCCGGCGAGCGGGCACTGGATGAGACGGTGTGCCGCCAGCTCCTGCCCATGCTCGAGTCCGTGGTCGCCGCCGAGGGCACCGGCAAGCTCGCGGCGATCCCCGGCTATCGCGTATCGGGCAAGACGGGCACCGCGTGGAAGGCCACCGCCGGGGGCTACTCCACCGATCGCTTCATGGCCGTGTTCGGCGGCGTCGCGCCCGCCACCGCGCCGCGCCTCGCCGCGGTGGTGGTGATCGATGAACCGAGCGCCGGACAGCACCAGGGCGGCGCCGTCGCCGCGCCGGTCTTCTCCCGGGTGGTGGGCGGTGCGTTGCGACTGCTCGCCGTGGCGCCCGACCAGCCGGTGCGCGAGCCTGCAGAGCTGCCCTCCGGCCCCGGGATGCCGGCGCCGCTGCGTACCGCGGCCCCATGAGCGCAGCGCCCGCACCGCGCACGCTCGCCGAGCTCGGCGCCGGTTTCGCCGCGTTGCCTGCCGGGGTCACGGTGAGCGAGCTGACCCTCGACAGCCGCGCCGTCACGCCAGGGGCGTTATTCCTCGCCTGCCGCGGCGGCACGCAGCATGGCCTTGCGCACGCGCCCGAGGCCGCCGCGCGCGGCGCCCGCGCCGTGCTCTACGAGAGCGAGGGGGCGGGCGTGCCCCCGGTGCTGCCCGCGGGGATCTTCGTCGCGCCCGTGCCGCAACTGGCCGAGCACGCCGGGGTGATCGCCGCGCGCTTCTTCGGCGAGCCCTCGCGGCAGCTCACCATCGCCGGCATCACCGGGACCAACGGCAAGACCACCTGCGCGTGGCTGCTGGCGCAATCGTTGCAGCACTGCGGCCAGCGCGCCGCGTACATGGGCACCCTGGGCGTCGGCTTACCCCCGCAGCTCAGCGCCACGCTGCATACCACTTCGGACGCCGTCACCGTACAGCGCCAGCTCGCGCAGCTGCGCGCGGCCGGCGCCGCCTGGGTAGGGATGGAGGTCTCCTCGCACGCGCTGCAGCAGGCGCGTGTGAATGGGGTGCGCTTCCGTACCGCGGTCTTCACCAACCTGACCCGCGATCACCTCGACTACCACGGCAGCATGGCCTCCTACGGCGCCGCCAAGGCCCGCCTGTTCGGCTGGCCCGAGCTCGCGCAGCGGATCGTGAACTTCGACGACCCGTTCGGGCGTCAGCTCGCCAAAGCGGCGGGCGCGCCGCTGATCCTCACCGCGCGTCAGGGCGGCACGCTCCCGGCCGATGCGCGCTTCGTATGTGCGCGGCGCGTGCGCCCCGAGCCCGCCGGATTGCTGATCGAAGTGCACAGCAGCTGGGGGGATGCGCAGCTGCCGGTGCGCCTGGTGGGCGAGTTCAACGTCGATAACGCTCTCGCGGTGCTCGCCGTCCTGCTCGCCTGGGACATCCCGCTCGACAGCGCGGTGCGCGCCCTGGCCAAGAGCCGTGCGGCGAGCGGCCGCATGGAGATGTTCGGCGGCCGGGGCCGCACGCCGCTCGCGATCGTCGACTATGCGCATACCCCCGACGCCCTGGCCAACGCGCTGCGCGCGGCGCGCCTGCATTGCCGCGGCGCGCTGCGCCTGGTCTTTGGCTGCGGGGGCGACCGTGACCCGGGCAAGCGCCCGCTCATGGGCCGCATCGCGGCCGAGCTGGCGGACGATGTCATCGTTACCGACGACAATCCGCGCAGCGAGGATCCCGCCGGCATCGTGGCGCAGATCCTCGCCGGGATGGGGGCACGCACCCCCCACGTCGTCGAGCACGACCGGGCCCTCGCCATCCGTCTTGCGCTCGAGCGCTCCGGTGCCGACGACGTGGTGCTGATCGCCGGCAAGGGCCACGAGGCCTACCAGCTGATCGGCAGCGAGCGACGCGAGTTCCGCGATCAGGCCGTGGTGAGCGAAGAGCTCGCGCGGCTGCCGGCATGAAGCGCACCCTCGCCGAATTCGCGCGCGCTTGCGGCGGCACGCTGCGCGGGGCGGACGCCGCCTACAGCGACGTCGTGACCGACTCGCGCACCCTGCGGCGCGGCCAGCTGTTCGTCGCCTTGCGGGGCCCGAACTTCGACGGCCACGACTTCGTCGCCGCGGCCCGCCAGGCCGGCGCCGCGGGCGCGCTGGTGAGCGCACCGCAGCCGCAACCGCTGCCCCAGGTGGTGGTCAGCGACACGCAGCTCGCCCTGGAGCGGGCGGCGCGCAGCTGGCGGGCCCAGTTCCGCGGCCCCCTGGTCGGGGTCGGCGGCAGCAACGGCAAGACGACCACCAAGGAGATGACGGCGGCGATCCTGGCGCAGGCCGGCGCCTGCCTCGCCACGCGCGGCAACCTCAACAATCACATCGGCGTGCCGCTCACGCTCTTGGCCCTTACCGCCGAGCACCGTTTCGCCGTGATCGAGATGGGCGCCAACCGCCCCGGCGAGATCGCCGCGCTCGCGGCGCTGGCCCGCCCGACGGTGGGGCTGATCACCAACGCCGGCGCCGAGCACCTGCTGGGCTTTGGCACCCTCGAGGGCGTGGCGCGGGCGGAGGGCGAGATGGTGAGCGGCCTCAGCGCCGCCGCCACCGCGGTGCTCAACGCCGACGACGAGTTTTTCACGCTGTGGCGCGGCTCGACCGCGGCACGCGTGGTGACCTTCGGCCTCAAGGCCGCCGCTGACTTCAGCGCCAGCGAGATCCGCAGCCAGGTCGGCGCGGAGGGCTTCCAGACCCACTTCCGTCTGCACGCGCCGCAGGGCAGCACCGCGGTGCGCCTCGGGCTCGGCGGCACGCACAACGTGACCAACGCGCTGGCGGCTGCCGCCGCTGCCGCCAGTGCCGGCGCGAGCCTCGAGCACGTCGCCGCCGGCCTGGCGGGGGTGCGCCCGGTGCCCGGCCGGCTGCAGTTCCGCCAGACCGCGGGCGGGGCATGGCTCATCGATGACGCCTACAACGCCAACCCGAGCTCGGTGCGCGCCGCCATAGAGGTACTGATGAGCCTCGAGGGGCGCAAGTGGCTGGTGCTGGGCGACATGGGCGAGCTGGGCGTGAGTGCCGAGCAGGCGCACGCGAGCGTCGGTGAGTTCGCCCGCAGCGCGGGCATCGAGCGGCTCTATGCCACCGGGCCGCTGATGGCGTTGGCGGTGCAGAGCTTCGGGGCGGGCGCGCAATGGTTCGCCGACGTGGCGCAGCTCACCGGCCAGCTCAATGCAGCGCTTGCCGCCGACAGCGGCGCGGTGCGCATCCTGGTCAAGGGCTCGCGCTTCAACCGCCTGGAGCGCGTGGTGCAGGCCCTGACCGGCGCGGGCGCGGGGAGCCACTGAGGTGCTGTACTGGCTCACCCAGCAGTTCGCGGGCCGCATCAGCGGCCTGCACGTTTTCTCCTACCTCACCTTCCGCGCGATCCTGGCGACGGCCTCCGCGCTTGGCCTGTCGCTGCTGCTCGGCCCTGCGCTGATCCTGCGCCTGTCGCACTACCAGATCGGCCAGGTGGTGCGCGACGACGGCCCGCGCAGCCATCTGCCCAAGGCCGGGACCCCCACCATGGGCGGCACGCTCATCCTCGTCACGACGCTCGTGAGCACACTGCTCTGGGCGGAGCTCGGCAACCGCCTGGTGTGGACCGTGCTGGGGGTGACCTTCGCCTTCGGACTGATCGGTTTCTACGACGACTACCTGAAACTGGTGGTGAAGAACCCGCGCGGCCTGGTCGCCCGCTGGAAGTATCTGTGGCAGTCCGTCGCCGGCCTCGCCACGGCCGCGACGCTCTACTACACCGCCACCGACCCCGCCGAGACCGCGCTGTTCCTGCCGTTCGTCAAGAACTTCGAGTTGCCCCTGCCGGCCCTGACCTTTCTCCTGATCGCCTACCTCATGATCGTCGGCATGAGCAACGCGGTGAATCTCACCGATGGGCTCGATGGCCTCGCCATCATGCCGGCGACGCTCGTCACCGCCGCGCTCGGCATCTTCGTGTATGCGAGCGGCAACGCCGTCTTCGCCCACTACCTGCAGATTCCCGAGATCCGCGGCGCGGGCGAGCTGCTCATCTTCTGTGCCTCGCTGGCGGGGGCGGGACTCGGCTTCCTCTGGTTCAACTCCTACCCCGCCCAGGTGTTCATGGGCGACGTCGGCGCGCTCGCGATCGGCGCGGCGATCGGCGTGCTGGCGGTCATCGTGCGCCAGGAGCTGGTCGTGCTCCTCATGGGCGGGGTATTCGTGCTCGAGACCGCGTCGGTCATCCTGCAGGTCGCATCCTTCAAGCTGACCGGCCGGCGCATCTTCCGCATGGCACCGATCCATCACCATTTCGAGCTCAAGGGCTGGGCCGAACCGAAGGTGATCGTGCGCTTCTGGATCATCTCGCTCCTGCTCGTGCTCGCGGGCCTCGCGACACTGAAGCTGCGATGAGCGCCGCACCCTACGCCGTCATCGTCGGCCTCGGTCAGACCGGCCTGTCGTGCGCGCGCTATTTGCACGCGCGCGGCTGGCGGCTGGCGGTCACCGACACGCGCAGCGCACCGCCGCAGCTCGCCGCGCTCACCGCACTCGGCGGCGAGATCGAGCTGCGGCTCGGCGCCCTCGATACCTCGCTGCTCACCGGAGCCGTGCTGGTGGTCGCCTCGCCCGGCGTGCCACTCGCGCAGCCTTTTTTCGCGGCCGCGCGGGCGCAGGGCCTCGAGGTCGTGGGCGACGTCGAGCTCTTCGCCCGCGATGCCACCGCCCCCGTGGCCGGCATCACCGGTACCAACGGCAAGAGCACGGTCACGACGCTCCTCGGCGCCATGGCGGCGCGCGCCGGGCTGCGGGTGCAGGTCGGCGGCAACCTCGGCGCGCCGGCCCTCGACCTGTTGCGCGCCGACGCGGAGCTGTACGTGCTCGAGCTCTCGAGCTACCAGCTCGAGAGCACGGCGACGCTGCGCTGCCGCGCCGCCACGGTACTCAACGTAAGTCCTGACCATCTCGACCGTCACCCGGATCTGGAGAGCTACGCGGCCGCGAAGGCGCGCATCTTCGCCCGCTGCGATACCGCGGTGATCAACCTCGATGACCCGCTGGTGGCCGGCATGGCGCCAGCCTCGCGCCCGGCGCTCAGCTTCTCGCTGCGCGCGTCCATCGGCGCCGACTACGCCCTCGCCGAACGCGGTGGCGAGTGGTGGCTCACGCGGCGCGAGAGCGCGCTGCTGCCGCTCACCCACTTGCGCCTGCAGGGCCGGCACAACGTGGCCAACGCTCTGGCGGCGCTCGCGCTCGGGGAGGCGCTCGGCTTGCCGCAGCCGGCGATGCTCGAGGAGCTGCGCAGCTTCGCCGGCCTGCCGCACCGCACCCAGTGGGTCGCCGAGGTGCGCGGCGTCACCTACATCGATGACTCCAAGGGCACCAATGTCGGCGCGACGCTCGCCGCCGTGGCGGGGCTGCCCGGACCGCTGTTGCTCATCCTGGGCGGGGAGGGCAAGAACCAGGACTTCACCGCGCTGCGCACCGCGGTGCGCGGCAAGGTGCGTCTCGCGCTTCTCATCGGCCGCGACGCGCCCCTCATCGAGCAGGCCCTGCGGGGCGCCTGCCCGCTCGAGCGGGCCGCGAGCCTGCCGGCGGCGGTGCAGGCGGCGGCGCGCGTGGCGGCCGCCGGGGACACCGTGCTGCTCTCGCCCGCCTGCGCGAGCTTCGACATGTTCACCGACTACGCGCAGCGCGGGCAGGTGTTCGCCGCCGCGGTACAGGAGCTGGCGGCGTGAGTGTCGCGGCACCCAGCGCGCGCGCCGGCGGGCGCATTCACCTCGACCCGGTGACCATTGCCCTGGTGCTGGGCATCGTGCTGCTCGGGCTCGTGATGGTGACCTCGGCCTCGGTGTCGGTGGCGAGCCAGGAGAGCGGGCAACCGTTCTTCTATCTCGAGCGGCAGCTGTGTCTCACGCTGATCGGCGTGGGCTGCGCGGCGCTGCTTTTCGCACTGCCCACCGCACTCATCGAGCGCGCGGCCCTGCCGTTGCTCGCCCTCGCGGGACTGCTGCTCGTGGTCGTGCTGGTGCCGGGGCTGGGCCATGTGGTGAACGGCAGCCGGCGCTGGCTGCGCCTGGCGGGTGCCAATTTCCAGGTGTCGGAGCTGGCGCGCGTGCTGGTGCTCATCTACGTCGCCAGCTACGCGGTGCGGCGCGAGGAGCAGCTGCGCAGCTCGCTCCTGGGTCTGGTGAAGCCGCTCGGCCTCTTGACCTGCGCCTGCGCGCTGCTGATCGTCGAGCCGGACTTCGGTGCCGCCACCGTGCTCTTCGCCACCGGCTTCGGGTTGTTGTTCCTCGCCGGTGCGCGCCTGCGCTATGTCATCGCCATGACCGCCTGCGCGGCGAGCGGCTTCGCGCTCCTCGCGGTCAGCTCGAGCTATCGCGTGCGGCGCCTCACGACCTTCCTCGATCCCTGGGCCGACCCGTTCAACAGCGGCTTCCAGCTCACCCAGTCATTGATCGCCATCGGCCGCGGGCAGTGGTTCGGCGTCGGCCTCGGCGCCTCGGTGCAGAAGCTCTTCTATCTGCCCGAGGCCCACACGGATTTTCTCTTCGCAGTGCTGGCGGAGGAGCTGGGCCTGCTCGGCGTGGTGCTGACCCTGGCGCTGTTCCTCGGCCTCGTGTGGCGCAGCTTCCACATCGCCCGCCTTGCCGCACGCGCGCAGCTGAAGTTCGCGGCCTATCTGGCGGCGGGGTTTGGGCTGTGGGTGGGGATCCAGGCCTTCATCAATATCGGCGTGAACATGGGCGTCCTGCCGACCAAGGGACTGACCCTGCCGCTCATGAGCTACGGGCGCTCGAGCCTCATCGTGGCGCTGGCCTGGGTGGGGCTGCTGCTGCGGGTCTATCACGAGGCGCAGCGCGAGCAGCGCGGCTCCGCCACGGTGCGCGAGGCATGAGCGGCCCCGTGCTCATCATGGCGGGCGGCACCGGCGGGCACGTGTTCCCGGCGCTGGCGCTGGCGCGCCTGCTGCGCGAGCGCTCGCTGGAGGTGGTGTGGCTGGGCACCGCGCGCGGCCTTGAGACACGCGTCATTCCCGCCGAAGGCATTCCGCTCGAGCAGCTCTCGATCGGCGGCCTGCGCGGCAAGGGGGCCCTGACCTGGTTGGCCGCGCCGTTTCGCCTGGCACGCGCGCTGCTGCAGGCGCTCGCCGTCATGCGCCGCCGCCGCCCGGCGGTGGTGGTCGGCCTGGGCGGCTTCGTGACCGGACCGGGCGGGGTCGCCGCCTGGCTCACCCGCCGCCCACTTTTGATCCACGAGCAGAACGCCATCGCGGGCTTCACCAACCGCTGCCTGGCTCACCTCGCGCGCCAGGTGCTCGAGGCCTTCCCCGGCAGCTTCGGTCGCGACGTGCAGGCGCGTCTGATCGGTAACCCCGTGCGGCGCGACATCAGCGCGGTAGCTCCGCCCGCGGAGCGCTTCGCCGGCCGAGTCGGCCCGATCCGCATCCTGGTCATCGGGGGCAGCCAGGGCGCGGCGAAGTTGAACGCGGTGGTGCCTTTCGCCCTCAAGCGACTCTCCGGCTCGCTCGGCTTCGACGTGCGTCATCAGGCCGGTGAGCGCTGGATCGAGGCGGGTCGCGAGGCCTACGCACGCGCGCAGGTGCGCGCCGACGTGCGTCCCTTCATCGAGGATATGAGCGAGGCGTATGCCTGGGCCGACCTGGTGGTCTGCCGCGCCGGGGCCCTCACCATCTCCGAGCTCGCCGCGGTCGGGGTGGGGTCCGTGCTCGTGCCC